>CAYGRX010000018.1:0-15669 GCA_964352365.1 uncultured Rickettsiales bacterium | reverse complement strand
GGGTTGCTATCTCAAGCCCCCTCTAATGCACAGATATATTTGGAACTTTCAAGCTGTTTAATTGGCTCAAGCCAATTTGATGAAGCTTTGGTCGTTGCAAAACAGGCTAAAAAGCATTCGGATAATAATTTTAAAAGCCAATGTAATCTTCAAATTGCAACGATTTACTTGCAGCAACAACGCTATGACTCTGCGGAAGAGCTGTTTTTAGAAGTTATTAATGCAAACCCTAAATTGTCTCAAGCTTACATGGGGCTTTCTAGCATATATCTAAAAACTGGCTATGCTCATAAAGCGATTAATATTCTTGAAAAATCTCCAGCGTCTGAGAGAAACAACCCAAATTGGGTTATGAACATGAGCTTAGCAATATTTAATGCTAGAAACGCAGATGAAGCTATTAACCTTATTCTTAGCTATATGAAAGAAAATGGTGTTAATAAAGATATGCTTTCCAATGCAATTATGTTGAGCAACTACACAACAAAGTATAGTGATTATAAAAAAACGTTTAAAACCCTTATAGGGAAGGTTTATCCAAAACCTCAAAACCCCGCTAAAATTCCAATGCCACCCATTACCAACAATAAAATTAAGGTTGGTTTCGTTTCAGCGGATTTTTGTTGGCATCCTGTAGGTTATTTTCTACACAGCTTTCTTTCCTTTTTACCTGAGCTAGGTGTTGAAATTTATTTATATTCCAATGGCTCTAATAACGATTCCATCACTCAAACATTAAAGAATTCAGCTAAGGAATTTAAATCAATACAAGCTCTTAATACAGAAGACGCCACCAACCTAATTCGTGATGATAAATTACATGTGTTAATAGATTTGTCAGGGCATACAGCTGGAAATAGATTAGATATATTTCATAAACGCGCTACACCTAAACAAATAAGTTACCTTGGTTATACAGAATCAACTTACCTTTCTGAAATGGATTATCTGTTAACGGATGAATTGCATATAAAACCATCAGAGTATAATGATTATATTGAAAAAATTATTTATTTACCTGAAACCCGTTTTTGTTTTGGCTTACCTCTAAATATTAAACCTACGACGAAAATCCCTTTTGAAGAAAATGGATATATTACTTTTGGAAGTTATGCAAACCCAGCAAAAATTAGCAAAGAGACTTTATCTATTTGGGCTAATATTTTGAAATCGATTCCTAATTCTCGTTTTAAATTCTGCCATAAACAGTGGGATGACAATCAACTTCGTAAAAAGATTTTGTTAGAATTTACTCCTAACGAGATAGCTGCGGGTAGAATTGAGTTTTATGGAAGCGCAAAATATGACCGATATCTTGAAAGTTATAAAGAAATTGATATCATTTTAGATACCATTCCGTTTTCTGGCGGTACTACCACCTGTGAGGCTTTAAACATGGGTGTTCCAACAATCACATTTGTAGGTGAAATGCCAGCAAGTAGGCAAGGGAAGAGCATTATGAATGCAGTAGGTGAGGCAAACTGGGTTGTTGATGATGCTAATCAAGCAATAAAACTGTTGCAAAAAGTTGAAACAAATCCTGAAATATTAAAAGATTTCAAATCTAATATTAAAGAAAAATTAAATAATTCACCATTAGGAAACGGTAAGATTTTTGCAAAAAACTTCTATAAAGCACTAACTGAAGTTATTAAGTAAAGTAAGCTAGTTGCTGTCCACACTCACTCCACCGCCAGCTAGTGTACATTTTCCTACATAAATAAGAATCCATGGCAACTAGCCCGCACTTCCGCGGCACTTACGCCTATACCCATTTCACAACCTCACCAGCAGAGCTCAACTTAAGAGCAAATTCTCGCCTAATTCTGCAAAGCTCTGAGATCGCCATTTCGGCAGTACACTTGCAATAATTCAGCAGAACTATTTTCCCAGTGAGGAATAAATACTGGGAAAAATAGAGGGAAACGAAAAAATGGGATTTGAAAAAATTTAGAAATTTGAGATGAATTGAGTTAAGTAAGGTAGGCTATATTGATGCTATTTTAACATCAACATCTTCCTCTGCTTTTTCCAGTTGGTTTCTTTGATAGCGAATAGTTTTTCCACCGTCCATTGCTCTGGTTGGGTTCCATCTAAAATGGATTCAATAATATCTGGGGCGAGAAATCTCAGCCTCATAACTTTGGAAATGTAACTCACCTGAGATATAATTTCTCGCTCGCCAATCTCACGGAAGTGTGTCACTTCACCATTTATCAATTGGTCGTTCCATAGGTAGCTTCGGGCAATTGCTTTTATCAATTTTGAGTTTCTACCGCTCGACACATCACCGATAATAACTTTGCTTCCATTCGTCGTTGCTGATAGTTTTACCTCTCTTTCTATCGTGATTGGGTTGCTCGGTTTTTCAAACTTCTTGCTTTTGTAATTATTATGTAAAGCTTCGATAATCTTATTACTACAAATTTCAATTTTTACATTTATATCAGATACTTCTATCCTATATATAATGTGACGCATAAATAGCCTTTCTCGGTTTATATCACCCGCCATTATAGTCTTTGCCTTCTCAATCATGTCAATTTGGTGCTTAACTTTCAGCTCTTGAAGGTATGGTTGTAAGCGGTCTTTATCACTCATAAATTTTGCAATTTCTTCGCGCACACAAACTTCTAATTGTTCCGCTGGGATGTTCGGTAGGCTTCCAACTTTATGATGATATCCATGAGTGATTGCTTGGCTGACATAATATCTATACATACGTTTTCTGGTGTTGCTAAATTTGGCGGTCATCAAGTTTCCGCAATCATCATAAACCTTGCCCGCCAGCAGGCAGGAGTGTTTTGCATCATGCGAGCCTACTTTCTTGCGGCGGTTTGCCTCCATAAGTTTCTGCACTTCGTCGAAAATCTTTTTATCAACAATTCCTTTATGCTCTCCGGGGTAGCTGTTTTCTTTATGGCAAATTTCGCCGATATAAACTTTGTTGCGTAGCAGCGTATATAAATTACCCGTTGAGTAGTTTTTCCCACCAGCAGTTTTGCCGCTTTTAAAAATTCGCTTTTTACTTACAATGCCAAGCCTATCCAGCTCAAACTTCAGCAGTGTTACAGATTTAATCTCAATATATTTTGCAAATATTTCATTAACAATTTTTGCTTCGGGCTTGTTAACAATCAACTTTTTTTCTACAATATCATAGCCGATTGGCGGCAACCCGCCTATCCATTTACCTTTCTTTTTTGACATGGCAATTTTATCGCGTATCCGCTCGCCCGTAACTTCACGTTCAAACTGCGCGAAGCTTAGTAACACATTCAGCGTTAATCGCCCCATAGATGTCGTGGTGTTAAATTGCTGGGTGATTGATACAAAAGATATCTCTTGCTTGTCCATCACCTCCACCAGCTTAGAAAAATCCGCCAGTGAGCGCGTTAGCCTATCGACTTTATAAACCACGATTATATCAACCTTGTCTTTTTCAATATCTTCCATCAGGCGTTTTAGTGCAGGGCGCTCCATGTTGCCACCGCTAAAGCCACCATCATCATATTCATCTGGTATCAGCTCCCAGCCTTCATGTTTCTGGCTTTTGATGTACGCCTCGCAGGCCTCACGTTGAGCATGCAGTGAGTTAAATTCTTGTTCCAAACCTTCTTCAGATGATTTTCTGGTATAAATTGCGCAGCGTAAAATTTTCATCGTTTTTGCCTCTTTGCGCCGAAGAAGACTTTGCCGTTCCAGCTGGTTCCTGTAATTTCCGTTGCGATGGTAGATAGGCTGCTATATTGCTTGCCCTCATATTCAAAGCCATTTTCCGTGGCTGTAACTTCATATTTCTTGCCTTTATATTGTCGAATCAGGCGCGTTCCCGCTTTAATAACCAAATTATGATCAGGAGTTAAATCCACGCCTTCGCGCAGCTGAATCATTAGTTGTTTTATCTGGTTATGCGCTTTGCGCTTCAGTCCGCCATGCCTTGCTGCCTGATTATTCCACGCAATGTGCCCGCGAAGAAAATCTTTGCTGGTGCGCTCTGGCGGCTCGCACTTCAAATCCTTCCGCCATTTACATTTTAACTCTTCAAAAGATAAGCCTTCCAAGCTCTGCATAATGCCTCCATATTGGTTACATCAAGCAGTAACGCTTCCTTCGAGGCACTAGTCCAGCGGAAAGATGAGGAAAGTTATGGTGTTCTTGTTATTTGGTGATAAAGGTGTTATATTCTAAGGCCATCGGGCATTAGCCGAGAATCATTAACCAACTTACTCTGTAAAATACTTCATTAGGGGTGTTTAGACCCCATTCTTCGCAGATTTAATGTCGAGAAGGTTTATCTGGCTTATTTTGTCCTTACTAAACCATAAATAAAAAGGAGGTAACTATGCGTACTTTGATAATATTTTTCTTTTTTGCGATGGCAATTACCGCAATATTTGGCTTTAGCGGAATGCATAATAATTATCCGATTTTTTCTGAAAAAGTCTATATTGCGCCATATGAATTTTCATCATTTTTATTTTGGATATTTATGTTGCTCTTCTTATTTACGTTAGTTCTTGGCTCCATAGGAAAAGCACCCAAAAATAAAATTAATAATAAGGAGCTTCAAAAAGAAGTTAATGATGAAGAAAAAGCAATAAGTGGAGGTTTTATACTCGCGCTCTTCTTTGTTGTAATATCTGTGATATCGGGATTATTTGGATTGGGAGCTATCGCGTCAACATTTGCTGGCCTTGCTATGATAATATTCTGGCTTTCAGTCATACTTGCCATTGTTGCACTAGTAATGGGTGCTATTGAGCGTAGACCACCTCCAAAGTAATGTTATGCTAAACATAATTACTCTTAAATTATATGCTTTTTGATAGTGACGTCAAAACAGTCCTGATTTCTATAGCTATAGCATTAATTTTTATACTTTTAGGCGAAATATTCAGGCATAATATAAAATTTATTAAGAGGATATAAAGAATTAGCCTTAGCAATCGCTACATTTGGCATATTATTAGGCGTTTTAAGCGGTGTTATATTACTTAACATTTTTGGTGGAAAGAATATTAAAGGTGAGACTTATCAGCCCATTATAGCTATATTTCTAACCACATTATTAATGGCAATTTCAACTAATTATCTAAATAGCTCAATAGTTTTAATATCATCAAAACTATTGAGCTATTTATTGCTTTTTCAATGTGTGTATTGGCTATCCAGAAATTGAAAGATTTATACTCATTTGCTAATCAATTCATAACTTATGACTTACTCGCTAAAAGATATTTACCTTATGCCTATGTCTATCCATTTGTAGAGGGTTTTGCAGCTGTTGCTATGATTTCTGGCTATATTAGTGCCAGCAACATTATTCATTGCCACAATAGGTGCAATCTCAGTTATCAAAGCGGTTTACATTGATAAGCGAGACATTAAATGCGCTTGCATAGGGGGCGGTAGCTCAGTGCCACTAGGATTTATCTCACTAACTGAAAACCTAATGATGATTGCTATGGCTGTTTGGATGTTGGTTAAATATGGAGATGAAACGAAATGTGGTTACTTTTTTCAATCATTGGAAGCAGAGCCTTGGGAATCAAACTATCTTATTTTGTTACTTTTGAACTTGATAGAGATCTCAAAAATTGAAAAAGTTGAAATTATGAACTTCGAGGTGATTATAGCGGAAATGAAAAAAATGTTTTCTAATACGCCCATAATTTCCATTCCTGAAAAAGGCTTCCCAGAGTTAATTGTATTCTCTCCAGATCAATGGAGAGAGTTTGTAACCAACGTAAATCTATCAAGTAGTAAGTTTATAGGGAATAATAACTTCTGTTTAATTGAAGAGGTTTTGCTTACGCAATTTGAGCACGTCTTAATACCAGTGAACTCCTCGCGCCGCCCTAAAACTAGCAACTTTGTTTATATTCTAGGCAGATTTATTTAAAGACCATTTAGTTAATTTAGATGAATCTCATAGGTTTGTTGGCACTATAATTAGAAAAGCAATTCAAGAAAATCTACTGCCATATTGTATCACGCTTGGTTGGACTGCTACCAAAAGGTTTATTAGTCTAACTAATATCCGTACCTCTTTTTTTGTTAAATATAAACTTTTTGACTTAATTTAATGTCTCTTTAAAAAGAGGTGCACTTCTTCATGGCTTTAACCCTTTTTTAACTATTAAATGTTATAGTTAAACCTAAGCTTATTGGGTTTAAGAGTATAGTATATAGAGAAGATAAATATTTAGATGATAATTTGCGCGAGCAAGTGCAGCGCTATGAACAGTTCTTAAATGCTGTAACGGATGAAAAACGTGCTAGGCCTTATAGAATATTTCCAAGGCAATTAGATGAAAAATACTTAAATAAAAACTCTCAAGGGCAGTTAATAGAGCAAGATATACCCCTAAATACAGATTTATATGCTAATGCTGAATTTGCAGTTGAAGGCACTAATTACGAGCTTGCGGAGCCTGATGAAAATTCAATAACTTTTACTAATAAGAAGGGTTCTTCTAAAAATTCTCGGCATTCACCTATGTACATGGGGTACAATGTCCGTGGTAATAGGCGGATTATTACCCCTGTAAATTACATTGTTCAGGACAATAGAACAGGTGAAATTACTAAAGTTAGTTTTCCATCAGTAAATGCTAAAGAAGCATTCATAAACCATTTTTTTGGCAGGGAGATGACGCCTGAGCTTGAAAAGAAAGTTATTAATGTACATGAGTGGTTTTATGAAGAGCTTACCTCTCAGCCTGAACTTCAAGAAAAGTTGGAAAAATTTTTAGATAGTAGAGAGTATAATGACGAACTAAAAGGCTTGGTTAGAGAAAACGCAAAGCTGGCATATTACACTGAGGAGTTCGCTAGAAAAATTATTGAGGGTAAGTTAGATAGTTTTGAGTCTAAAGAAGATGAAAAAGAGTTTATAGATTTACTTTACTTATCAGGCATTATAGCTGTTCAAATTGGCCCTGAAGGCAACATAACTATGGTTCATAACGAAGTTCCTAATGTTAGAATTGCATATACAGTTAAAGATGAAATCAGCGATGAACTTCTTATAAGAAGCACTAGAAACCGAATGGACTTTAAAAATGCTCCAGAGAGTGTCAAAACTAAAGGTCCTAAATACAGAGATAGTCCTCAATGCCGAGATATAGTCACAAAAAGAGACTTAAATACAAAGATTTATCATCACTTCAAATTAGGTGATGTTGAAGGTAATGAGTTGGTAATTACTGAAGGCGAATTTAAGGCGCTAGTCACGGAACTGCTAGAAGGTAGCACAACGCTAAGCATACCAGGTATTACGGATATTGGATATACTCTTGCGAAGGAAATTGTAGGTGCTGGGCCATCTAAAGTTACTGTAGTTTTAGATAGGGATCCGCAAGCAAGCAGTGACCTAAACCCTCATAATACATCAGACAGTATGGGCGCATCTTGGCTGCTAGGTAAGCTTATTGAAGATGAGACCGAAAGTCAAAAGGCAGACATCGATGTAAGGGTTGCTTATCTGCCCGATGTTTTTAATGGTGATAAGGTAGGAACTGATGATTTGGCTCTTTCTGAGGGCGGGCTGTCTAAATATAAGCAGACTCTCGAAGAAGGAATGAAGCCAAATGATTTTGCAAAACATTACAATATAGATGCAGAGCTTGTAGAAACTAATTATTTAAAAAGAACTTTAGAGGCAGCTTATAACCGTAAAAATATTGAGATTTATAGGGGGGGTGAACCACTTGCACCTGAGCTTGTAAAAGATTTAGACAAGCTTCGTGGTACTTTACAAAACATACAGTCTAAAATTTTAGGTCATGAATATTTAAGAGAGAGTTTAGCTCAGCCAAGAAAAGGCTTGAATATGATTCACCAAAATGAGCGTGGTGATAATGTACATATAGTAACTCAAAATAATGGTGAAATATCAGCTAGATATTTAAATACATCAATGGCTTATTACGAGTTGAATTTTGAAAATTTACAGCCCAAGAAAGATAGGGAAGAGGGCAGTGCATTAGAGGGCCTGTTTTCTGCAAGAAAGTCTTATGAGTCATTAGGCATAAAATCTTATGACTTTGTAAAATACCTAAACGGTAAAGAAGATGAAATAAAAGACAAAAGATTTGCTAAAAGATTAAATGCTGGAATCAAAGTATTAGATCTAAATGAAGATCAAGTTGAGCAATTAAAAACATCAGCTAGCTTGCTTTCAACAACTTTGGCAGCAGGTTTGTTTACAACAATCTATCCACCTTCAAGTTACCAATATGAAATCAATGTTGATATATTCAATCAAGATGGAGACAGCCTTAGGAAGGTCACTCAAATACCTTTATTATTTAGAAAGAAAGATGGTAAAAACTTGGGAGCTGTTAGAGCAATAATTTCCCCTCCTTCTATTGATAAAGACATGGAATTATCCCATGCAGTTCAAGAGCAAAACTACAGATATAATAAAATTGGTGCTATGAAGCCATCAGGTCAAAGGCCTAAGCTTTCAGCTAAAAGAAGGCTCATAATTGATACTATCAATGATATACCTAATAGAGCCAAAAAGGTTGATGAGTTTTTTGCCTCTAGCATTTTTGACGAAAAAACTTTGGAAAGGTTAGTTACAAACACCTATGAAGGAAAATACGGCATAACTGATTTTGAAAAGTTATTTGATTACGCCATGGCAGACATAAAGGAAGGATTGGTTATTAGTAAAACTCAAAATAACTTTATTGGTTTTCTTATTAACAGAAAATTAGCATCTTTTGCAAAAGACTTAGGCCTCATAGAAAAGGCAAAAAGCCAAGACTATTTACAGGTAACAGATTTGCTAAGTGAAGTTTTTAGGCCGTCTGAGCTTCAGCAAGGAATTTTAGATAATACCTTTAAAACTCTTGGGGCTATGGGGTTTTCACAGCAATTTATTTTAGAAAATAACTTATTAATCCTTTCACCTGAGGATGTAGTTGGCTTAATGGACAGATTTGAAGAAGAGGGGCTTTTAAATGCTGCAGAGCAGGCAGGAATATTAGGTAGAGATGAAAAAGGCAAAATTCAGCCTAGGTTCGAGGGGGAAGTTTTCCTAACTAGAAAAATGCTTAGAGGTAAACCACCTCAAATAATTGTTGCTCCAATAAATGAAGTAGATATGAAAAAGCTACCCGACTGCAAAGGGGTTTTTAGCAATATAGATAGCATTTATGAACACACAAATGCATTTAGCGCAGATGATTATTTATATAATGAAAAAACCCTAAACTATATTGAGGGCAAACCTCTGATTATCACTTCAAACCCTTTAGAGGCTATGCTGGTTATGAACTCTGGCTATAGAGGTAAAGCGAACGTTGTTGGTTTAGATGGTGATTTTAAGATTACCGATAGACAAATAGAAAAAATTATTGAAGCAGGGCCAAGCTCTATACATTTCCTTTCATCTGGTTTGCAAATTGAAAGTAACTTAAGTTTTTCACTCGATGTACCAGAAAATATTAGAGATATTGCTAAAATAGAGAATAAGTTTTTGGTTAAAGATGACTCCCATAGTACTAAAGAACTTGCATCTGCACAAGATGTTATAAATGGAAGTAAAAAGCCAAAAGAGACTAGAATTCCTATTTATGTATTTCATAGTCAAGAGCCTCTAACCGCAATAAAGCATGAAGATTTGTGGTTAGATAGCCTAACAGATAAGAAAAATAATGTTACAGCGTCAATAAAGTTAAGGCATTATTTAACAGATGCAGGCTATAGCAGTAAACTAACTAAGTTGATTGATGGGTTTGAAGGTACAATTAACACCTTTGCAAACCATGTTCAGTTTAATTCTGGCAAAAATTATGTATCTGGAGGTGGTAAGCTTATTTCAGAAGATGAACAACAAACATTTGTTGATGTTATTAAGGGGAAATTTTCTGAGCTATCAAGTTATATGCAGAATAAAGGTTATGTAATGCCTGATTATGCAAAAAGTTTAGATGTATATCTTCAGAAAAAACTAGGTTTGGAAAGTCCAATTTCTATTGATGAAATTGTTGATAGGAACGTAAATCAAAAAGAAGCCTTCCCCCACATGAGTGTTTTTGACTGTGATAAAGGCATGCGTGAACAAGTTGATAAGCATGAGTTGTTTAAACAAGAAGAAGTTTTTTCTCAAACTTCCAAAATTGAAATTGTTAATGGTTTAACTTATGCGCTTAAGCAGCCAAAAGTTCAATCTAGAAAGGATAACGACAACGTAAAGTCCAAAGAGCCTTTAAAAGAGGTAAGTTTTTCGGTCTATAACTCACAAAGTATCGCAAATTATATCGCTTTAAAAAAAGGAGTTAATGAACAAGAGCAAAGCGTAAATGAGCCTAGGATAAGAATGACAGGCAAAGGAAATTTAGCAATTTATGGAATTCAGTATATAGCAGGTGAAAAATATGTTTCAAAGTCAGTTATAGCAGCGGGTAAAATAAACTTGGATAAGAATGGCAATGTTTCTAAAAACCAGATGAAGGTTGCTAAACAAATTTATTATGAAAGGCTGGTTGAAAAGATACAAGATAGGCACCCTGAATATTTTGTTAATATAGCCTTAACAGATGAAAATGCATCTAGGAAAATTTCTGAAATCAAAAGCAATCAGAAAGTTTTAAATGATAATAAGTTACGTAAATTTGATGTAAATAACCCTAGGTCTATAGTAGATTTTATAGCTGAAAGAATATCTGCCGCTTCAGGTAAGAAAATTGAAATTATTGAACCTGAAGTTAAAGCGGATGGTAAAATTTTTGTATCTAAAGCGCCTAATATTTTCAAACTTGATGAGGAAATAACCGCAAGAGGAAATAGCAAGAAGGGTGCCTCTAGGGAATATTTTCAGCAACTGCATGATTACGCAAGTGATAACTTCAAATCTATATTTAGTAAGCTTAATATTGAGCTTTTTGACTCTAAATTAGTTGAAGCTAAAAGTTCAATTGGTGTTCTTGATGAGTTGATAAATCATATAAACCAGCCTGAAAACTCAAATGATAATTATAATTTGTTAAAGGGATATTTGGAAAGCTCAGGTTATAAGCCTGATGATGTAATTAAATGGAATAAGAAGCAAGAAACAATAGATAAAAAGAGAAGGTTTAAAATTGGCTGCACAATAACTTTAAAGCCAGATACACCGCTTAACCCAAGTGAAAAACCACTAATTATATATAATGATAAATATGATCAAAAAGATTTTGGTGAGTTTAATGAAAGAAAAAACCAAGTTGCAAGTAAAATGATGGGCTTGGTTAAAGAAAGGTTATCTGACTTACATCAAGATCTGTCTAGTAAATTATCTTTATAATACAATGCTTAAAGGTATGATTTAACTCCTGAATACACTTTACAAAAACCCTTATTTAATATACAATGAAGCTGAAAGCTTTTGATATTTTACTTTGTAATTTGTCAAAATACTACTATTAACGCGAAAGCAATAAGCTAAAATCCGCAGCGTTAATGTGTTTATTCTATAGGGTACTATGGTGCGGTTTAAAAAGTTCGGCAGCCAAGCTACCGAACTGAGATAAACACCTAAAACCCTATTAACAAGTTTTCGGGGGATTAAATCAACTCTCGTCTAAGAACTTTGTTCTAGAGGCTTACTAAATTATTACACTACCTCACGGTTTTGTTTTAGTCAGGTAGGCCTCTTCCAGTTTTAGCTTCTAATTTTTTAATTCTATAAACTGGATCCTCATATTACTGCATATTTTGAGCTAGTTGCTAACCACACTCACTACTCCTCGCTTAGTCTGAATAGCAATACTCTGTTAATAATAGATTAATTTAGATGAGAGTATTACAAGCGATTCTGGCCTATCTCAAGCAAGTCTAAACATCAACACTCTTATATAACGAAGGTAAAAACATAAACTTGATAATTTATTGGTGCATATTTTGCGGTGAATATGACTTGCTTGTGCGGTGAATAAGTGTTATAATAGCATTAAAATATGCGGTGAATATATGTGGATATATGAAAACAAACTTTGGCCTGAATTTAAATGGGATTCAGATAAAATAAATACAAAGCTTGCTGAGGCAAGGTTTAAACAAGGTATTTTGTTGGGCAAGATGCAAGGTCTTGGTTTTGATTTAAAGCAGCAAGCAAGCTTGAGTGTCATTACAAGTGACATTTTAAAATCATCAGAGATAGAAGGGGAGAAGCTTGAAGTCGAACAAGTCCGATCTTCCGTGGCAAAGCGTCTGAGGGTTGACGATGTTCCATTTTCTAAACCCAATAGAGATGTTGAGGCCGTAGTTGAGATGATTTTAGATGCAACGCAGAACTACAATAAGACTTTAACTAAGGAAAGGCTTTTTGGGTGGCATAAGACATTATTTTCTGGAACTTATAACTCTGACAAAAGGTTAAGTATAGGTTCTTGGCGAGATTATAAAAAGGATCCCATGCAAGTAGTTTCTGGCTCTTATGGAAAAGAAAAAATTCATTTTCAAGCACCTGATGCCAAAATTGTTGAAAGTGAAATGAAAAACTTTCTTGGTTGGTTTGAAAAGAATGCATCTCAGGATGCTATAATTAAATCAGCGATTGCTCACTTCTGGTTTGTAACTATTCATCCTTTTGAAGATGGTAATGGCAGAATTGCTCGGGCGCTAACTGATATGTCTTTAGCTCGTGCAGAGAATAGTCGTGAACGATTTTATAGTATGTCTACTCAGATTGAAGAAGATAGGAATTCTTATTATGATATTTTGGAGCTTCAGCAAAAATCTAGCCTAAATATAACTCCTTGGTTAGAATGGTTTGTAGATTGTTTTGAGAAGTCTGTTGATAATTCTGAAAAAATTATAGGAAGAGTGATTTATAAATCTAAAGTTTGGAATGAGGCAAATAAACATATTTTAAATGAGCGCCAAAAATATATAATAAACCGTATGCTAGGTGATAGTTTTATCGGCTATATGAATACTTCTAAATACGCAAAATTGGTAAAATGTTCAAATGATACCGCCCTGAGAGATATTAAGGAATTGCAGTCTTATAAAATACTTATTCAAAACGAGGCTGGCGGAAGAAGTACTAGTTATAGATTGTTTTTAAATAACTTTTAGAAATATAATTTTGAGCTAGGGGTACTTCATTAAGCAACCCTATGTTCGCTAGAGAAATCAAGCAATCAGGCGCTGACCATATAACAATTGTAACTCCTCATTCAAATGCAGGTGTGGAACAAATTAGAGAACATTTTGGAAAAAATGTTGAGTTAATAAAAGCTTCAGATTTATTTATTGAGCACATTAAAAAGCAATATGAAGGAAAATTAGATAAGCTTTCAATCGGAGCTCCAGATGGTCATAATAAACCAAATGACCAAGCAGTAAATAGAGCTAAGAAAATAGCACAGGCTATATATGGAGATGATTGGCAAAGTCATTTCTTTAGTATTGAGAAGGAAAGGCTAGGGCCGGGTAGAGCAATTATTAAACAAGCTCATGGTGCTTATAGTGAATGGATTGTTTCTTAATAGATGATATGATTGCAAGTGGTGGCCCCATGGTTAAAGCTGGATTAAAACTAGATGAGCAAGGTGCAAATTCTGTTAATATAGGAGCTATACATCCATTGTTCACTAAAGGTTTTGAAGAAATATGTTCAACCAGAAATAAATCTGGTCATCCACTTATAGACCAAATTATAATCTCAGACACGGTACAAGTTTTAGATAAAGTTTCGGAAGCATCTAAACAATTTCCTAATATAAATAACCAAGTGCAAATTATAGAAACTGGTAAGGCTATTAGTCAATCTATTCAAAATACTTTAGAAAGCGAAAATGCTATTCTGATAGAGGCCTCAAAAAGTTCAATCTCAAGATATTAACTATAAAATCTTCCCTGCAAATTCCCTGTTAATGTTTTTAGTGAATTGGCGACGCAAGCCACGGCAACAGGTGCGCTTGAGACCAGGAAATGCCTAAATATACTGAAATTCCCTGATATTTCGTAAATAATCCCTGCTAAAATGGGTTTAGCAGGGAATTGGTATTGGAGAGTTTTGCTGGCAATACTCGTTCCACCCAAGCAAGAGACAGTAGCAATAATCTGTTAAAAAGTAGTTAATTAGATGAGGATATTGCTAGCGATTCTGGTCTATCTCAGCTTATACAGGTATTTTTATATGCAAAACTCTCTGAGAAAAATACAGAGAGTAAAGCTAATAAAACTCCTATGCGGAGTTTAGTATTATAATTAATATTTTGCTTTAAAAGCTATAATTTGCCTTTAGCCATACCACCGGCACTTCATCTCTGTTATCAGAAACTGGACTACCGCCATTAGTACTCCAAGCAGCTGAAGCATCTATATTTAAATTCTTATGGTTTAAACGAAGACCTATACCAGCACCGTTGATGTTGCGGTTATTGTTTCCTGCTACCCAAGGGTCTTGGTTAGTTCTGGAATATCCTTGATCATAAAATAAATAAGGTTCAATCTTATCATTTAATTTATAGCGAGCCTCAAGTTGAATTACGTAACCTTCATCGCCATATCCTTCACCGGTAGGATAGGCGCGAACACCACTTACTCCACCCAAACTGAAATCTTCAGAAGAGTCTAGGTTATCAAAAGCTTTTTGTGCCGAGATGTGCGCAAAACCAGTTAAGTTATTTATAGGGGTTAACTGCAATCTAGTGAAATCAAAATTAATTTTATCAAAATGTCCTTCTGATCTTGCTGTAGTTCTGTCAGCTGTTGCCAGTGTGCTATCTAGATCTAGTACACCGTGAGTCCAAGTTACCGCACCATAACTTACACCGCCACCACCAAAACTATCTTTCCTATCAAATGACAAAGTTAAAGGAATAACATCAGATTTTTTCTTGTTGGTAGAGCCTACTGAAGATTGCTCATCAGTTAGCCATTTATGATGGTAACCACCCGACAAAACAAGATTAGTTTTCATGGACCTTATTATTGGATAGCTAAGTTCTGCACTAACAACATCAGCCTTACCATGCGCCCCTAAAGCGCTGAAAGTTTTGCCAAGTTCATAATAAGTGTGTCAGGCACCAATTTTACCGCGAAGTCCTGAATCATTAAGAGGACGACTATAAAATGCTGACCCATACCAAAGATTTTCTTCGGTATAAATTCCTGTAAAATCAAGTTTATCTCCAAATGTGAAGGGGCTATTTACATAAAAGTTTGCTAATGCACGTCCACGACCCGTAAATCTATTACCGTGATTATCAGCTTGAATGCTTCCTCCATATTTCTTTTCCTGTTTCATTCTAAGCGAAAGGTTGCCCTCTCCGCGTTTTTCTCCAGGTTCAACTATCGGCGTGAAGTCATAACCAGGCTGATCATCTAAAATTAGGCTAACTCGCTCTAGCTCTTTTCCCTTTATTACTTCACCTTCTTTTAAATTCGATAAGAATTTTTCAGCTTTGTCTTTTTTCGGATCATTACTGTCTATATTAATAGACCCGTAACTGCCCTCTATTACAAGAATTCTAATTTTATTATTATTCATTTTTTGCGCAGGTAGAATTGCACGCGCAAAAGGGTAATCATTAGAGTGATAAAATACGGTTATCTTATCAGCTAAATCCTTTAATCCTGCAAGATCATACTTTCCTTTGTATTCACCAAGAACATTAAGCAATTCTTCATCAGAAAAAATGTGATTGCCATCAATATTTA
>CAYGRX010000017.1:0-15785 GCA_964352365.1 uncultured Rickettsiales bacterium | reverse complement strand
TGCAATGTTTGATAAAGATTCGCTAATTATCGCATATGACAAACAACGCGGTGAAGAGCGTGGCAAATGGAAACAAGGCGAAAGCTTTGAAAATAGAGGGCATTGCATTAACTGTATGAAATGCGTGAATGTTTGCCCTGCGGGTATTGATATTCGCGATGGCTTGCAAATGGATTGTATTGCTTGTGGTTTATGTATTGATGCATGCGATGAAACCATGGAGATGGTTGGCTTACCGAAGGGTCTTGTGCGCTATGATACTGAACGCAATATGCAACGCAAAGCAATTGGTGAAAAACCAAAATATAAACTCTTACGCCCTAGAACCTTTTATTATATTGTCATTCTTGCACTGGTTTCTGGTTTAATGATTTATGGTCAACTAACTCGTAGCACTCTTGAACTTCATGTTATTCATGATAGAAACCCAATTTTCGTCACTCAAAAAGATGGCTCAATACGTAACGGATATATAATAAAAATTCTTAACAAAACCCACGAAGATAAAACATATAAATTAGAGTTAGAAGGTTTAGAGTATAAAGATATTAGGATTCAGGGCTCAAAAGAAATTGACCCCAACAACCTAAATGTATTTGCAAATTCAGTTGGGCAATTCAGAATTTTTGTAACTGCTGATAAAATGAAAGAAAGAAGAAAAGAAATCGACTTCAAAATAACTGATTTATCTAATAATTTAATTGACACTCACGAAACTATTTTCGTGAGTTACAAATAGGTAAAAATATGCAAAAATTAATACCAAACCCTAACATTAGAATCCCTCTATATTTCGTTATGTTTTTTGTGACGCTAGCTATTCTTGATGCATTCTTTGTTTATACAGCACTAAGCACCCACAATGGAGTTATAACAGAAAATGCCTACGAAAAAGGCTTGCGCTATAACCAAACAATAAAAAATGCAGAAAAGGATGTATTCACTCATCAAGAAATTAATGTTCAACAGATGGAAAACAGCAAAGCGGATATCAGTTATTCCATTAATTTTGATGGTGATATTAAATCCGTTATCTTGCAGGTAATTAGACCCATTGAAAAAGATTTGGATTTTGAAACAAGTTTAACTTTAGATAAGTCACAAAATAATTATTCTGCTATTATTAGCTTTCCAAAAAAAGGTAATTGGGACTTATTAGTAATAACAAAAACAGCAGATGCAGAATTCAGAAAAAAGAAACGAATATTCGTTAAATAACTTGAAAAACTGCCTGCATTGTAAAACTGAATTTAAAGGCAAAAGTGATTATTGCTGCATGGGTTGTGCTTCGGCTCATAAAATAATTTCTGGTTTCGGGTTAGACTCATTTTATAAATTTCTAGAATCACAAACAGAGCGTAAGAAATTAAACCTTCAAAATACTCAAATAGAAGAAGATGTTGATATGACGGAATTTGTTATAAAAGATGAAAATAACAGCTTCACACTTAATTTATTTATTGAAGGTTTACATTGTTCTTCTTGTGTTTGGTTGATTGAGGAAGCTTTAAAGAAGCAACCTGATATCACCCATGCCCGCCTCAATATGAGTACTCGCAGGCTTGTTATAAAATGGAATGGCAAGAAAAAGCAAGGCAATGAGTATACCAAGCTAATTCGTAAAATGGGTTATAAGGCGACAGCTTTTGACCCAGCAAACTTAAAAACAGAAGAAAATAAAGAACAGAAAAATTTGCTAATGGCACTTGCGGTTGCTGGCTTTGCGAGTGGTAATATTATGTTAATGTCTGTTGCTCTATGGAGTACAAGCCAAGAGGTTATGGGCATTGCTACACGAGATTTTATTCATCTAATTTCAGCAATTATTGCAATCCCAACTATTCTATTTAGTGGTAGAGTTTTCTTCAAATCCGCACTTTTAGCACTCAAAAGCAATCGTACTAATATGGATGTACCAATTTCCATAGCTATCATATTAACCACACTTGTTAGTATTTGGGAATGGCTAGAAAGCGCAGAACATACTTATTTCGATAGTGTTACCATGCTAGTATTTTTTCTGCTAATCGGTAGATACCTAGACATAAAGTCGAAAAACAAAGCCCGCAGCGCTGCTAGTGAAATGCTGAATATGATGAGTAGCTCCGCAATGCTGGTGCAGAAAGATGGTAGCTTGAAATCCATTCCAGCAAGCAAAATTAGTATTGGTGATATTATCCAAGTTTTAGTTGGTGATAAAATACCCGTTGATGGCAAAATAATTGAAGGTGAAACGGAAATTGACACTTCCATAATAACAGGTGAATCCATTCCAAAAGAACACAGTATTGGCGCAGAAGTTTTTGCAGGATCAATTAATTTAAGTAAAGCAATTAAGGTTAAAGTAAGTAAACCATCAGAAAAATCATTGATATCAGAAGTTATTAAGCTGATGGAAAAAGCCGAAGATAGTTCAACAAAATATAACTCTATTTCTGAAAAAGCCTTAAAGGCATATTCTTATTTAATTTATTTTGGAGGCTCGGCGGCATTTGCTTTCTGGTATCTTTATCTTGGTGCAGAGTTTAAAGATTCATTAGTGATAGCTATTTCTGTTTTGATTATCACTTGCCCCTGTGCATTCGGTTTAGCAATACCAACTGTTCAAGTGATAACAAGTGGCAAGCTATTCAAAAAAGGGATTATGCTAAAAAATGGCAATGCATTGGAGGTACTTTCAAATATTACACACGTAGTGTTTGATAAAACTGGAACTATTACTCTAGGTAAACCAAAACTAACTAACTTAAAGCAAATCAACAAAGCGCATTTTAAAATAGCGGCTAGCATGGCTGCAAGAAGTAACCATCCATATTCAAAAGCAATCGTAGCAGAATTTGGTGGAAAGCTATTAGAATTAGATGTTAAAGAAGTTTCGGGAGTTGGTTTAGAATGTAAGCATAAAGGGAAAAGCTATAAATTAGGTAAGGCTATACAGGGGGTTTGTCTAACTGAAAATGATATTGAGATAGCAATTTTTAATTTTAAAGATGAAATAAAGGAAGATGCTAAAAGCATTATAAAACAATTAAATAACCTAAATATATCTACTGAACTTCTTTCAGGGGACAACGAAATTGAAGTTAAAAGAATAGCAAAACTAGCGGGGATTAAAAACTTCAAAGCTTCTGTTTTACCGAATGAAAAGGCAGAAGAAATTGAACGTTTAAAATCATCTGGCGCTAATGTTTTAATGGTTGGCGATGGCTTAAATGATGCTCCAGCACTTGCTTATGCAGATGTATCAATGTCGCCATCAACAGCAATTGATATTACACAAAATAGTGCCGACATTGTTTTTCAAGGACATAAACTTTCACCAGTAATTGATATTATTAAAATTGCTAAAAAATCCGTTTCAATAATTAAGCAAAATTTTGGCATTGCGTTCATATATAATTTTATAGCAATACCTATTGCTTTCATGGGTTATGTGACTCCACTTGTTGCTGCCGCTGCAATGAGCTTCTCATCAATCTTAGTTGTTTTAAACTCTTTCAGAGTAAGGTAGTATTGGGCATGGATATACTTTTAATTTTAATACCTATCTCTCTTGTTCTAGGGCTGTTGGGCTTAGCAGGCTTTATTTGGGCGTTAAAGAACAAACAATTTGAAGAAGACAAAGCAAATGCCAGCCGCATTTTGCATGATGATTAGATTATTTATATCTAAGCCATTTAGCTAATCTTTTTGGTAATTCTGCTAATGGATTTTTGGCCCCGAATTTAGGGACATTTTAGGAATATAAATAACCACTTGAAAACAGTGTTAAAAACTCGTTATAAAAAGTTGCTATTTGATGGTTTTATCATCAACTCGAATCCCTTAGGACGGCGAACGTGAGCGAACTATGGTGAATAGTAGCGAACTAATACAGCAACAAGTTTTACCTAAGATGCAACCAATTTCTTCCACTCATTAATATCATTGATATATTCTTCTGAGTCGTAGTTTTCTGAAGACATTACAACCATTACGCAATCACTATAAAAATCATGCATTTCCTTCCACACCATTTTATCTAAATATAATACTTTGGTTGGGTCATTTAATAGAAAATCTTGCTTATTCTTACCATCATCTGCCGTAACTTTTGCAGAACCAACTGGAACATGAATTATAATTTGAGATTTTTTATATCAAAACAGAATTTGAATTCACATAGTTAGAGTTTATCTTTTTAAGCAAAAATAAAGTCATTATCGTCTAAATTATGCAATCCAATTATTCTAAAGCTAAAAGTCGAAGAATTATCTTCAACATAAGTGCTGGAAGAAATTTGGTTAATATTAAAATCAGATATTGATGTAAAATTAAATGCCGTTAAGTCAATTAAATCTTCACCTTGAACAAAGTCATAAATTCTATCTTGTAGCGAATCTGTTGAATGAGTTAGATCACTAAATACAAATATATCATCCCCAGCTTCGCCATATAGATAATCTTTACCAGCACCACCATTTATAATATCATCACCATTAT
The DNA here is from genome assembly GCA_964352365.1 of uncultured Rickettsiales bacterium. Lineage (GTDB taxonomy): Bacteria > Pseudomonadota > Alphaproteobacteria > Rickettsiales > UBA8987 > CAYGRX01. The sequence goes on along the minus strand of CAYGRX010000017.1, from coordinate 11,303 downwards.
ATCCCATTAATGTATTGTTAAAATCATCACCTATAATGATATCACTACCTTTTGACCCTCTAGCATTCTCAAAATTAAAGAATGTATCGTACACAGAAACTCCCTGCCTTTGAGCCGTTCCATTACTCATATCGATTGTTACAGAGTATGATGCCCCTAAACCAGTATAATTTATCCTATCAGTACCAGATCCACCATCAAAAGTACCACCATCAGCAAAACTAAAGGCATGGTCATTGCCGCCCATTAGGTCTACGGTATCAGCCCCCCATCTTGAAACAATGTAGTTCGCACCATTATCACCTGTTAAAAAATCATCATAATTTGAGCCATGTACTCTTTCGATACTGATTAAAGTATCACCCTCTGCATGACCTCCCGAAGCTTCTCCTGTAAATAAATTTACAGTAACTGCAGATTCTGATTGGTAATAATATACGTAATCATAACCTTCGCCTCCATTAAGAATATCGCTACCAGTGCTACCATACAAAATATCGTGTCCTTCTTCTCCATTTTGGATGTCATCCCCTTCATCTCCGCGAATGTAATCTCTGCCATCGCCTCCATTTATGGTGTCATCTCCTTCATTGCCATACAGATAATCATTTTCACCGCCTCCGAATAATGTATCCGCGCCTGTTCCACCATAAACCCTATCAATGCCTTCACCGCCATTTAAGGTATCATTACCAGCATCTCCATATAGTCTGTCATCTCCTTCATTACCGTAAATAACATCATCACCACTAGATCCATAAGAATAATCATTGCCAGCGCCAGAGTAAATAATATCATTGCCAGCGCCACCTTTTATCTCATCATCACCTGCACCACCATCTAACCAATCCGAGCCTGAATTACCATAGATAGCATCATTACCTGCTCCAGCTAAAATGGAGTCATCACCTTCTTGCCCGCGAATAATGTCATCACCCGCACCGCCAAATAATGAATCTGAATCATAACCACCTTCTATATAGTCATTCCCATCACCACCAAAAAGCCAATCTTCACCTTGGCTACCATTAACAATATCATCCCCATTACCGCCAAAAAGTGCATCATCGCCGCTGTATGATTTAATATCCTCATCCCAATATGAGCCAACTAAATGGTCGGAGCCTGTATTGATTCCAAATTTTGCTGTGTCTAATAAGGATTCGTTAGAGATTTCGATTTTTCTTATAGATTCGATGGCGCTAGATGTTCTTCTCTCTTCGGCATTAACACTATAGATATTTCCATCTGCAGTTCTGACTTGTGGCCTCCAATCTTTTGAAATTTCATAACTATACTGAGTTGGGTTACCAGTTGCAGCATCCACATCATATATATAGCTTTTTAAATGATTTCCTTCTGAATCCCAATAGTCTGTTATATCAACATTAACATGACGAAAATTAACCCACTCATAGCTTACTGTAACTTTTGTAATATTATAATCTTCTGGATTATTTTCATAATCAACTATGTTAATAGCGTCACCAAGAACTATTGCTGACTTCACTCCGTTAGATTCTTCAACTCCTACAGATACCGTTTCAATAGTTCTAAATGAATCAAAATTCGAATTTGTTTTTCTTGTATAGGCATCCGCATAAATAAAAGGATGACCAGTCCCGGAATAATGAACCATTGCAGTAAAATTTTCATCTTCAAAGGAGTTAAAAGTAACTTCGCCACTTACTGATCTGTACTCATAAAGATGGCCACTTAAATGATTGCCCTCAGAATCCCATAAGTCAGTGGTTTTCATCCATGTGCTCCAAGTATGGTTGTAATAAAACAACGTAACTTTCTCAGCGGAATTATCAATATAGTCAAATTCTGACTCGTCATATATGTTCAACGCAACATTGTGATAGTCTTGATCGGAGGAAACTTCATCTGATATAGTAATAGTTTTTAACTCAGATAGCTCACTTGATACTTTTCTTTCAGCAGCATCAAATCTCCCTAAATAATCACCATTATTGTCATATATTCTAGCAGCGAATTCATCTGGCAGAGCCGCTTGATTTATAACTCCACCATTAACTGTTTCATATAAATAACTTTTTATATGGTTACCTTCTGAGTCCCAATAATCTGTAATTGTAACCCATATATTGTTCGGGGCGTAATAAAAGTGTGTTTCAATTTTTTCTACATGATACTCATCAGGGTTAGCGTTAATTAGCTCTTCCTCATTAATTCCCTCAATTACCTCATATACTGGGTTTCCTGAAATGGTTTTTTCTCCAACTGAAACCGTGGTAACTTCCCTTAAACTTTCATATGAAGCGTTATCCTTTCTTTGGGCAGCATTTGCTACGGAATATACACCATCAACATATACATCTACTGAAAAATTTTGGTTCACTTCGCTATTAAAATAAACAGCTCCATTTTGATCACTAAATGCTAGAACATGAGTTTTTAAGTGATTACCTTCCGCATCCCATAAGTCGATAATTTTATTTATACCATTTGCGTTTGGACGATAATAATGCATTACAATTTGCGTAACATCATCCATCACCTCATCATAATCAGCTAAATTATAAGTTTTAAAATCTATATATTCGTTGGTTTCATCAGTGCCATTAAGCTGGTCAGATTGATTAAGTTTATAAACTTTGTAATGGCCACCAAAAGATCCCCTCTCCCTTTTAAATTCTAATATTTCACTTCCATTATAATATTCTTTTTCTATATCATCTCGGAGTTTTTCTTCGTAAGCTTGCTCTGATAGATTAGCTATGAATCCATTATTGATAAAATTAGATTGCTGTTGAATTTGTGATAAGGATTGCGTTTCAAATTGGCTAATAATTGAATCAGCATTTTGGTCATTATCAAAGTAAACACTATAAGAAATAGTATCATCATTATTTAGCGTTACCGTTGGTAAATCTATAAATTGGTTACTGTTAAGCTCAATTCTTTCTATTGAATTTTCAGTAGCTTCAAAATGCCCGATAACTTCCGCTAGAAGAGTCGCATTATATATTATCTGTAAATTATCACCTGATTTATTCAGCTCAAAATTAGTTAGATTACCTGAATCCAAGTTTTTAATATAGATTTTATCATTACCCTCCGAATCAGTAATTTGCCCTACTCCACTGCCCGCATTATTAATATCTAAAACATAAATATCATCACCGCCTTCATCGCTGAGCTGGTTATTACCAGCGCCACCATCTAGCACATCACTGCCTAAACCTCCCCGCAGAATATCGTCACCTTCTTGACCAAATAGATAATCGTCATCGAGACCACCTAAAATAGTATCAGCTCCAGCGCCACCAAGTAGTCTATCATTTCCCAAATCACCTTGCAGGAAGTCATCATCAGCATCACCGTAAATAAGGTCATCACCGTTTCCGCCTTCTAGAATATCATTACCTATGCCACCATTAACATAGTCGTCACCCTTGCCACCAGAAGCTCTATCATTACCTTCCGAACCAAAGATAATATCATTACCATCTTCTCCAGATATTGAATCATTACCTAAATTGCCAAATAGAATATCGTTTCCTTCGCCGCCATCTAAAAGGTCATCACCATAGCCACCATCAATAATATCATCACCTTCATTACCTTGAAGCAAGTCTTGTCCGGCTGCACCAAGTATAGTGTCATTACCAGCGCCACCTGAAACAGTATCCATTAAAGTTGTGAATATAGGATCTCCATTTTCATCAACCTCACCAGTATCAACACTAGCTTCTTCATTTCCGCCTGCATGGATGAAGTCATCCCCATCGCCGCCTAAAATTGTGTCAGCTCCTGCATCTCCAAATATGACGTCATCACCGTCATCACCTTGAATAATATCATCGCCTTCAGCGCCAATAATATAGTCATTTCCAGCACCTCCAAACATTGTTTCTGCGCCTTCTTTTCCTTCAAGGTAATCCGTTCCATAACCGCCACTAATTACATCATCAGTTTCTGCACCTACTAAAATGTCATCGCCAACCCCACCAATTAAGTGAGTTATACCTTCCTGCATTATTATTGTTGAACCTTCCAGCGTTACAGCAACTAATGCTGGAACAGTTGTAGTACCACCATTGCCATCATCAACTTCAATATCTTGAACTTGATATATTGTGTTTAAAAGCGCTCCCTTATCTCCAAACTCACCTTCGTAGAATTTTTTGCCGCCGTATAAAGAGCCTTGTAATACCCTTAATACTATTTGTGTTAATGGAGCAAATGGTCCCGTGGCTGCAGATATTGCATTAATTACCATATTGACCGCAATCTCTAGAGCATTACCATCAAACGTATTTATATTTACTGGACCCAATCCTATATATTGACCAATAGCCTGAACACCAACTTGAAGACCTATATCTTCCCATTGCTCATTTGTAATCTCTCCAGAATTTATAAGCGAGGTAATTATCTGCGTGCTAATGTTAGCTACACCGTTACCGAAAGAAGAGTTCGTATTGAGATAGTCTGAAACCACATAATTTACAACAGAGCTTGCTATAGATGCGCTTGCAGCCTTAGCGTAATCTTCACTATCCCAACCACTGCTCTGAGTAGCGAAAGTTGATAAAACTTGCGATAATGTTGTTGATATTGCTCCAGTTAATTTTTCTGCTGAATCAGGGCTAACATTAAAACCATCAATCAGAACCTCTGATATCAATGCCTGACTTTCAGGAACACTAAGCTGCTGTGTAATGCTTTTTTGCAATACATTGTTAGCATAAAGTTTCGCAAATGCCTCAAGCGCATCTTCAAATTCTAAATTACCCGCTCCAATCTCATATTGGTATGCGTTCACAAATTGAACAAAGCTTGTATCTAAGCCATCACCAGTAGATAAATTATTATAAAGATTCTGACCAACTCCACCAATAAATTCTCCAAGGGCTTCACCAGCAGATGTAACTGAATTTACTATGTCAGTTAAAAAATATGTTTCACCGTCAACTGAGTCTTGAGCGTCTTTATCTAAAAATACTGGGGAGTCATCATCATTAGGTACTGACTTTAATAAATCTTCATCCTTTGAATCACCAAAATATTCTTTAAGAATATTGCCTGCATCTTTTGATGTGGCTAAATACTCCCTTACATCACCATTTGCGTCAGTAATCCTGATTGCATAGAAATTTTTAGCACCTTCACCAATTGCTATCTGAATTTGTTCCTTTGAATCACTAGAACCAAAATTATGATATTCAAGTCTCATATCTGAATTTGAATAGCTCTGACCGTTATATTCGTCAAACTTAACTGTCAAATCTCCATCAATAGTAAAGAAGCTTATGTCCAACTCATCCGTTTGCTTATAAAAGAGAACTTCATCACCATTGCTGTCGGTTAAAAACTTATCAGCAAAAGTAGAATTATTCGCCTTAAAATCTTGAATGCTAAAACCACCTTCCTCTACTAAATCATTTAGCCTCTTACTAATGTCAACTCTGTGATTAGAGGGGGTGGGACTTGTATTATTCTCAATCTCCAGAAAACCATTTGTTGCAACTAAGGAAAGTGGTGATTGAGGGTTTGTAAAAAATTCATCTTGAATATAATCAAACAATTTTTCACCAGTATCCAAAGCTGAGTGTGTTGCTGCTGCTATGAAAGGAGCGCCATACTTTAACACAGCACCTATTGGCTTGGTTACCAACATCGCTTGTGGAATTGGAACACTCATTAAACCTTGACCTATAATTCTTAGGGCTGCAATAGTTGAAGCCTCTGCTGTTGAACTAGCTAAAATCTGTCCACCAGTATTTACAGTTGCTTGATATGCATCCCCACCTGTTTGCTGATAGTTTTCATTATAGGTAATGGAAACATCCATTATATGACCAGGTATAGAAATCCCGAAGCCAATATTCTTATTAATTGAATCGCTTAAACCTATTAATTCTCCGCTAGATCTAAATAGGTTTTCTACCGTTGTAACTGAAAGTGTTGCAACGGTATTTATTTGATCATTAGTTAAATTAGGGTTTGATTGTTGAAGCTCACTTTTCAAATCTTGAAAAGTGAAACCAGTTAAGTTATCAACTACATAATTATTCTCTATCGCAGTTTGAGCTATTGAAATTTTAGTCATTACTTTTCTCCTGTCAGCATTTATTTTAAATTTTTATGGTCTAAATTGATAAATTATCAAAGTTAGTAAAAATAATATTACGGCGACGATTAATTCATACTTATACATTACAGTAAAAGTGTATTTCCCACTTTTCCAGCAATCCTTAAAATATTTTCTCCAATCAAATTTTTCTTTGTTATTATCTTCCATACTAGATTTTGCCCCATCAAAGACTCTTCAATAATTTATGAAGTTATTGGTGAATCTGATTCACAGATTTCTGTTAAGTTATTATACAAAAAAATATTTATATAATTTTTATACCCTGCAAAATTTAGTGGTCAACTTTAAATCTCAATAAATTTTAAGACCTAACTATAGGTTGAAATCCTCACTTCAGATTTTTTTATTTCAGCTTTATGGAAAAAAATTAAGGTGGCATTAACTATAATTATTTACTCTAGCTTTTTGGCGGTGACACACCAGTTCGAATCCTATATCTTTACGCCAACGTTCTCTTATAACCGCACACAGTCAGTGTTTTTGTTAGATTTTAATGCCGTTTCATATTTTATTATATAATCTTCTTTAATGCCTATACTATATAAGGCCCAGCAATTGTTAAGGGGCTGATTGCTCGCATATATTATAGCTATTTTCTTGCTACAGAGCTTTGTATTTTTTTGCATCCAGAATTATTATTGGTGGCCATAAAGAAGCTTCTAAAAAAATTGCTGATAGTGATGTTGCAACTGCATTTATATCTGCGGCAACATATATATCTTTCTGGTCAATAATTAGCTAGATTATAACTTAGCTAAAAGACTTATACCTCCGCTTGGAGTATTAGCTAATATCCCGCAAGCTATAAAAAACAAATATTGAAAAATATTAAATTTAAGTTTAGTAAAATTACTATGAATCATTTTAAGAAAATATTTTTAGTATCGTTTTTGCTACTGCAAGTTTTTTCATACTTGCACTTGTCAGAGCACGGTCAAGGTGGCAAGCATGAGCATAATGAAGCTTGTGATTTCGTATTCCACCTAAATCATTTTTCTGCTGATGACTCAGTTGATGTTGCGATTCAACTTCCTGAATTTGAAAAAGAAATTTTCGCGCTTTCGGAGTTTGAATCCCAAGTTTCTCAACTAAACGCTAAATCTTATCTTTCTAGAGCACCGCCTCAAATCTCCTAAAATTCAAAACTATTAAATCAGCTTGCAGGTCTCTTGCGAGCTAAAACTATAATTAAATTTAGGAGAATAATTATGCTTAATAAAAAGGCGTTCGCCGTTCTTGGAACGGTAATAATTGGTTTACATTCAACAACCGCTTTATCCGCAAGTGATTCTGACATTGATGCTATTAGAGCGGAAATAAAACAGATGAAGAATTTTTATGAATCAAAAATTGAAAGTTTGGAAGCTAAACTTTCTAGGCTTGAGGGGAAACAAGAACAGACCTCTCAACAAGTTGCGAAAGTTAAATCAGACTTGCCTGATATTGTTTCTGAGTCCAATAAAGTTGCAGAGGTTAGTGGGCGCAATGTTTATGACAACAGCTTCAACCCTTCAATAGGCGTTGTGCTTAACGGTCAATATGGTACTCGCTCAGAATCTTTTGGCGAGATCACAGGCTTTGCAATTGGTCATGAGGGAGAAACTTTTGAGGAAGGCTTTGGTGTTGAACATACTGAAATTAATGCATCTGCTAATGTTGATGATAAATTTAGAGGTTCAGTAACAGCAGCACTTGCTGAACATGACGGCGAAACGGAAGTTGAACTTGAAGAAGCTTATGTTGAAACATTAGCAGGCTTTGGGTTGCCTCAAGGTTTAACTGCTAAAGCTGGTCGTGCCCTTTGGGAATTTGGTTATTTGAACTCGCACCATACTCATGCTGATGATTTTGCAGATAGGCCCCTAACTCACAGAGCCTTTTTAAATGAAGCGTTTAATGATGATGGTGTTCAACTATCTTACGTTCTGCCAACTCCATTCTATTCTGAAATTGGTGGTGGATATTTTAAAGGTAATGATTTTCCTGCTGGTGGTGCTCAAGGCTCAGATGCGGATACATATTCTGCATTTATTAGAACTGGTGGGGATATTGGCGACAACACTTCATTCAGGTTAGGTGCGTCAGCACTTTTAGCAGAAGAAGTTTCTCGTGAAGGCAATCATGGTGAGATTGTTTTTGATGGAGAAAGTAACTTATATGCACTTGATTTTAGAGCAGTTACCGCAACTGGAAATGATAGCGAGTTCATACTTCAAGGTGAGTATTTCTGGCGTGATGAAGATGGTACTTACACAATTGATGCAGATACAAATGCACCTACAACAGTTGGCTTTGATGATTCACAATCTGGTTGGTACACGCAAGCAGTTTATAAGTTTGATAAAAACTGGCGTGCAGGTTATCGCTATACTCAACTAGATCCTTCAGCAGTTACTGGTGGCTTAATTGGCTCTGAACTGGACGCAAATGGCTATAATCCAAAAATTCATTCAGTTATGGTAGATTGGACAAATAGTGAGTTTTCAAGGTTGCGTGCTCAATATAATCGTGATGAAACAGTTGATGGAATGGAAGATGACCAATTCATTGTTCAATATATTATGAGTTTGGGTGCTCACGGCGCTCACAAATATTAGCTCCAAAACAAAGTAAAAGCACTTTATAAAATATGTCACCCCGCACTCGTTGCGGGGTTAATTTAAAAGAGAATTAAAATGAAAAAACTTTTTTCTATAATATTAGGAGGTCTCGCAATTGCGGGGCTTCCTAGCCACTCATTTGCCAAAGTTAATATATTTGCTTGTGAACCAGAATGGAAAGCCCTTGCGGAGGAAATTGGTGGTGATAACATCGAAGCTATATCAGCAACTTCTGCACTTCAAGATGCCCACCATTTAAGAGCAAAACCTAGCCTTATAGCTAAAATGAGACAAGCCAATTTAGTTTTCTGTTCAGGCTCTGATTTGGAGGTTGGTTGGCTTCCAGTTCTACTACAAAAATCTGGCTCTGAACCAGTTCAACAAGGAAAAACTGGATATCTAATGGCATCAGATTATGTGAATCGTTTAGGAGTTCCCGATAGGCTTGATAGAAGTGAGGGAGATATTCACCCGCAAGGTAATCCGCATATTCAAACTGACCCTAGAAACTTGGTTATGGTTGCGGATGAACTTGCAAAAAGATTGGCGGAAATAGATTCTACTAATTCAGAAATCTATCAATCTAATCTTGCAAAGTTCAAATCGGAATGGACTGGATATATCAAATATTGGCAGAATGAAGCAAGTCATTTAAAGGGACTTCCCGTTCTGGTTCAGCATAGTTCTTTTAAGTATTTGGCTAATTGGCTTGATTTAAATGTTCTAGCTAGCTTAGAGCCTAAACCTGGAGTTTCTCCCACAGTTTCACATCTTGAATCATTGTTAAAGCTTACTAAAGAGCAAAAACCAAAAGCAATATTGCTTGCCCCTCACGAAAGCAAGGAAGGTGCGGAATGGCTGAGTGAAAGAACTGGTATTCCAGTAGTTATTTTACCATTTACAGTTGGCGGAAGTAATGACGCAGAAACCTTAAAAACTCTTTTTGATGATACTATGAACAAGCTATCGGAAATTAAATAATGAGTGAATTTTTATATGTTGTGATACCTGCATTAATTGCAGGTATTGCCGTTTCAGCTAGTCACGCACCATTAGGGCAAGAGGTATTAAAGAGGGGCATAATTTTCATAGATTTAGCCATCGCACAAATTGCGGCACTAGGTGTTATAGTTGCTAGAATGTATTTCCACGATAGTGAGGCGATATTAAATTTTATCAGGTTAGAGCAGATTTTGGCTTTCATATTTGCCTTATCAGCAGCGTATTTCTTTATGTTTATTGAAAGGAGGGCGAAAGATATTCAAGAAGCCGTTATAGGTTGCTCATTTGTTGTTGCCTCTTGCATTGCAATGCTTCTGGTTGCCAATGACCCTCATGGTCAAGCTGAAATTGAGTCAGTTCTTGCAGGGCAAATCCTTTGGGCTTCTTGGACAGATGTTATCGCAATGACAGTTGCGTCAATAATAGTTTTAATAATCTGGTTCAAGGCAAGCGGGCAAAGCAGGCAAAAATTATTCTATCCACTATTTGCTATTATTGTTACATTCTCAGTTCAACTTATTGGCGTTTATTTGGTGTTTGCCAGCCTAATATTTCCTGCACTCGCAACATTCAAACTAAAAAACAAAAAATTATTCTGGGCTTATCTAGTTTCAATAACCAGTTATATCTTAGGAATTTTAGCATCATACCAACTAGACTTACCTGCCAGTCCGATGATAATTATTATTTTTGTTATAGCAGCAATCAGTATAGCTCTAAGGGCTCTTAAAAATAACGGTAAAGATAAAAATTAGTTTGATAATATGGATTAGGCATAAAGATTGCCATGATAAGAGGGATAAATTTCAGCATTATTCGCCTATAGTTGCACCCGAAAAAGGTAGGTTTAAGGGAGGAGAGATTGGCTGGGTAACTTGCGTCACCCAACCAACCTCTTTTTTATTCAGGGTAAAAAATATACTCTTTTTCGGAGTATATTAATAACCCTACCCCCCCCTCTACCTTGAGGGTAACTATTACCTCCTTGCCATGTAGGTGTTTAAAAAAAACTCTTACATCGCCCGTTAGAGCGAAAGAGTTCCCTTTAAACTCAAAGGTTTTAAAACCCTTGACAAGGATTTTCACTTTTCTTTCAATCACCGAAGGGGCAGCGGCAGACGTCGACTTTTTCTGTGGAGCAGCACCTCTCCGCTTTTTCCCTCCCGACCTGCGCGTTCCGCCCAGACTTGCTGACTCCCCCCAATAGTGCTGGGGAGAGGTTCTGTCTGTAAGGACAATATAGTCCTTACGGGTAGGGGTAAACCTTACGTAGAATCCGCGCTCATCCTCAAACTTGGCACGGGTCTCATTACGAAACCTGCGCTTACACCTTGCGTTGGGATAATCTATGATCTCCCAAATGCCGCCGTCGGCATCAAGTAACTCCCTTGGGGAGATTACGCTTAGCTGAGGGAATTTTTTCACCCTCGGCTGGTCGTCTTGTTTTGCCATTTCTCTTGTTTTTTGCGGCCTTTATTCCCTCTTGCGAGTTAAGCTAAACATTAATGTTCAGCATGGAGGCCATCGCTAAAAAAATTCAATATTAATAATCTTTAATCTAATCACTCCTACCA
>CAYGRX010000016.1:0-16486 GCA_964352365.1 uncultured Rickettsiales bacterium | reverse complement strand
CTTAAAGAAAGTCTTTTTGTGTAATATGAAAAATCAGTTGAGTTATCACCAATGAAGTTCCAGCTATCGCTAGAAAAGCTGAATATATTTTTGGCAGTAGTAGTTGAATTTTCTGGTTTTACACAAAAAGAGATGAATTTTTTTATGGCTTCCTTATTTTCAAAAAAGTCATGATAGGCTTTAATTTTGCAAAAAACTATATCTTCAATTTTTTCGGCAATTCTTTTATTGCTAAAATCTATCTTATTAGCCTCATCAAAAGTCCTACTATTACACAAGGTGGCAACTATGTTTAAAATCTCTTCAAGCCCTCCTGGAAAGGAAACTTGGTACTGATTAGCATCTAGTCCAAATTTTTTACACGAATTTGTTAAATTTGATATTGTCCAGCCATCAAAGGGAAGGTTTCTAACAAAGTTTTCCAATAAAACTTCTCTAATTTCTGCCTGTTTCATAAAAAATCCTGCTTTTTGGCGTTTTTCTGTAAAAAATGCTTAAATACTGTTGACAAAACTAAGATAAAGCTTATTACACTGTCTTTCAATTTATAATTTATTTATTTTTTAGGAGTAATTCCCTTGGTACAAATTAACGTTAGAGATAACAATGTTGAGCAAGCTTTAAGAATATTAAAGAAAAAGCTTCAACGTGAAGGTTTATTTAGAGAGATTAAACAAAGAAGGTTTTATGAAAAACCATCTGAGAAAAGAGTTCGTAAAGCTCAAGAAGCTGTTCGTAGAGCTCGTAAAGTTAGAAGAGGCGGTGCTTAATTAAGCATCAATCTAGTTAATCCGCTAGGTTCTAACTATTTCAGATATATAATTTGAATATTTTAAAAGCGGTTTTTAAGCCGCTTTTTTTGTGTTAAAATTCTAACTAATTGATTTTTATTTAGATAATCTTTTGGGAAAAAGTAAAAACTCTTCCAAACTAAAATGTTTTGATATAAGATTTAATTGTGGAAGATGAGACCCTTAGCCTTCGACCCAGTCATGTTAGCTCTTACTATGAGCCTGCCAATTATGTTTAGGTTATTTGTTGCAAACGAAGCAACTCTTATCTCATCTTCTCGGTCTAACTCATTTCTGAGCCAATATATAATATATTAGTAAATCAGTAATAAGAGCAAGAGCAAAATTAATTTTTTTAATATCTATATGTAGTATTTGGAGTTCGAGTGTTTGATAGGTAGCACAGTATGTAGTGTTGTTATTTATTTGTTTATGTACTTGATTTTGAAAAAGAATAAAAAGACTAAAGGGAATTTTGTCGATAATAACCTACCCCTTGGGAAATTGGTTTAGCATGTCTTTCATACCACCCATACCGCCCATTTGTTTCATCATGTTTTTCATGCCGCCACCCTTCATCTTTTTCATCATTTTTTGCATTTGAGTGAACTGCTTTAAAAGAACGTTGATTTCTTGTGGGCTAGAGCCACTACCTTTTGCGATTCTCTTCTTTCTTGATGCGTTAAGTAGTTTTGGGAATTGCTTTTCCTTTTTTGTCATCGAGTCAATAATAGCTAATTGTTTCTTAAAAACATTTTCTTCTAAGTTTGCATCCTTAGCTTTATCTTTGAATTTTGAAAGCATAGGGATCATTCCCATTACACTTCCCATTCCACCCATCTTCTCAATAGTCTTTATTTGTTTATACATATCATCGAGGTCAAAAGTTCCTTTTTTGAACTTTTTCACCATTTTTTCTGCATCTTTTTCGTCAATTTGACTTTGCGCCTTTTCAACTAAAGATACAATATCCCCCATATCTAGGATTCTACTTGCAATTCTTTCGGGGTGGAAAACTTCAAATTCGTCAGTTTTTTCGCCAACACCAATAAATTTTATTGGCTGTCCTGTAACCGCCTTCATGCTTAGTGCCGCACCGCCACGTGCATCACCATCAATTCTAGTTAAAATGATACCGGTAATAGAAATTCTATCATTGAAATCTTTGGCTATTGTGACGGCTTCTTGACCAGTCATCGCATCACCAACAAGTAGTGTTTCAACGGGGTTTACTATCTTTTTTACATTTTCAAGCTCTGTCATAAGCTCGTTATCAATGTTTAAGCGGCCTGCTGTGTCAACTATCAGAACGTCATAACCACCAAGCTTAGCTTCTTTTAATGCTCGTTTTGAAATTTCTTCTGGTTTTTGTCCTTCAATAATTTCTAAGCTATCAACTCCTACTTGCTCACCTAAAATTTTCAGCTGTTTTTGTGCCGCTGGTCGGTAAATGTCTAAGGATGCTAAAAGAACTTTCTTTTTATTTTTATCTTTTAGAAGTTTTGCTAATTTTCCTGAACTTGTCGTCTTACCTGAACCCTGAAGGCCTACCATCATTATTACGGCGGGTGGTGAAGTATTTAGATTAATTTCACTCGCCTCACTTCCTAAAACCTCTTCAAGCTCATCTTGAACAATTTTAATAACCATTTGTGCGGGCGAAACACTTTTAATAACATCTTCACCTAGGGCTTTTTCTTTAACTTTCTTTATGAAATCTTTTGCGACAGGAAGGGAAACATCTGCCTCTAGCAAGGCTATGCGGATTTCGCGCATTGCGCCATCAATATCTTCTTCGCGTAAAACGCCGCGACCTTTTAGCTTATTAAAAACATTTCCGATATTGTCAGTTAATTTTCCGAACATTATTATTTCCTAAATCTTATAAATTTACTGCCGTAATTTTTACGACTATATTTTAAATATTACTTTTCTTTTTATGCTACTTTCTTTTGCATCTGGTAACCTAATATAAACTGGAGATTTTCTAACTTCAAAATCTTTCTCACTTATTTGCATTACTACTTTCGCAATTTGTCTTGCATCATAAATTAGGTCAGTTTTACTAATAAGCAAATTTTCATCTATATAACCCTTAATATCATTAACGCAGTTAGTTATGATTTTATTTACTTCAAAACTTTTTAAATCCGCAATATCCATTGCTTCTGGCTTTCCATCAGGAAAGTTTTGAATGTAAACCTGCTCTCTTCCTGCTTTTAAAATAGAGGTAACCTTCGGCTCTTTTTTAAGGTGTTGTGCAGCGAGTTCGCGCATCGCTTCTAGGCTAGTAATGCCAATAAATGGTTTTCTTTTTGCAAAGGCTAACCCTTTTAAAGCTGCCATCCCAATTCTTATACCTGTAAAACTACCTGGGCCAATACAAGCTGAATATATATCTATATCATCGTATGATAGTGAAAGATTTTTTAAACCTTCACCTATCATATCAATTAGTTTCTCAGCCTGAACAGAATATTCTTCAAGAATCGCAAAATGCAAAAAAACTTGCTTACTAGAATCGTAAATGCAGATGCTAGCCTTTCCGTGCGCGGTATCAGCAGCTAATATCAACATGGCTATAATTACTTTATGGATTTTTACCTAAATTTTGACCAATTAAAAAATCTAAGATTAACTAACTAAATTAAAAATTAGTTACAGCTTTTTTTCATTGAATCAAACGCAGCTGTAAAACCAGCAAGAGAGTAAGTATCTAGTGAGTACGTACCTCTTCTAGAGTAGCCCTTCGCAGTAATGGTAGAGCCAGCCTTAAGATTTGCTATAACTTCGTTATCAGTTTTCGAATCTTTAGCCCATGCCATTTCTGGAGTTTCTTTAGAAGTGAAGAAGTTATAGCTATGTCTACCATCAATTCTAATTGCAACATCACTGCCACCCTTAAATGGATAGCCTGCATTTATACTAACTTCTGAAACACCGCTTGGCCTGTATGTAACAAGCATATATGGTTCACCACGTTTGCTGTAGTTACCTTTTTTCTTTGTAGGTGTACTAGTAATGTAACAAACTTTATCACCGTCTTGAACAGTTGTGAAAACTCCCCAAGCCTTAACTTCTTTAACAAAGTTCTGAGCATTAGCCTGTTCAGCAATTCCAGTTGAAGAAACAATTAAGCCAGTTGATAGCAAAGTGGATAAAAATAATTTTTTCATAACCTAATACCTTTCAATATCTTTTAATTTTGTATATATGATTAACTTTAGTTGTGAGGCATATAAACATAAAAAACTTTGCTTCACAAACAAAAAATAATTAAATATAAAGCCAGTATTAATTTAATATATAATCAGGAATTATCAATGAAATACCTCATACTTCTTTCAATATCATTATTACCTCAATTAGCTAATGCTCAGGATGCAGCTGCAGCAGAAGGTCCTGGAATTTCTAGTTTAGTAATTCAGTTGTTAATAATTTTTGCGATTTTCTACTTTTTAATTATTCGTCCGCAACAAAAAAAGTTGAAAAATCATCAAATAATGACATCCGAACTTGGTAGGGGTGATAAAGTTATAACCCAAGGTGGTGTAGGTGCTGTTGTTACTTCTGCTAAAGAAGGCGAGAGATTCATTGAAGTTGAAATTGCTACTGGTGTAAAAGTAAATGTACTTCGTTCTTCAGTATCTGATAGGCTTACTGGTGATGCTGGCTTTAAACTTTCTAGTGCATCAATTGATGTTCCTTCAACGCCTAAAATTTCTAAACCTATTAAATCAAATAAATCTACCAAGGCTGACAAAGTTACAAAAACTAAGAAGATTACTAAAAAATCTGCTAGTAAATCTAAAACGGCAAAATAACTATAAATAAAAAAAACAGGATTACATAAAATGTTAAACTTCCCTAAGTGGAAAATTTTCTTAATTGCTTTAGTTTGCTTTTGGGGAATATATCAAAGTTTGCCAAACTTTATTAAATCGTCATGGCTACCTCAGGGAACAGTTAAGCTTGGCCTAGACCTTCAAGGTGGTTCGCATTTACTCCTTCAAGTTGATTTTGATCATTTCCTAAAGGAGCAGATGGAAAATTATATTGATGATATTAGAGTTAATTTCAGAAATGATAAAATCCGCTATACTAAATTATCTGTTGCTCATGGTAAGATAGCTGGTGAGGATGAAACTTATATAAGCTTTAACCTTATTGATAAAGGCAATTCTGAGCTTGCCCAAAAAGCCCTTAGTAGAATATCTAAAGAACTTGAAATAGTTTATGATGAGGGTTCAGCTGAAATAAAGGCATATTACAATGAGGATAAATTAAGAGATCTTAAAAAATCTGTTCTTGAAAAATCAATTGAGATTGTTCGTAGAAGGGTTGATGAAACTGGAACTCGTGAGCCTTCAATACAAATGCAAGGGGAAACTAGAATTCTCCTTCAGGTTCCTGGTTTAGACGACCCTGAGAGCCTTAAAGATCTTCTTGGTAAAACTGCGAAAATGGCGTTCCATTTAATGCATGATACAAACCCATTTGCTCAAGGCGTAACTAAGGGGGGAGGAAGTTACCTTCTACTTGAGGATTTTGATCCAACTGTTAAACAAAAATATTATGTTAAAAAGAAAGTTGCTCTTAGTGGTGATTTATTGATTGATTCCCAACCTACTTTTGATTCGGGAAATCCAGTTGTAAGTTTTAAGTTTAACAATCAAGGTGGTAAAAAATTTGCACGTATAACTTCAGAAAATGTAAATAAGCCATTTGCAGTTGTTCTTGATGGTAAGGTTATTACCTCACCAAGAATTAACACCCCAATACTTGGTGGCTCAGGCATAATTACCGGTAATTTTACTGTTAAACAAGCAAATGACCTTTCTTTACTTTTAAGATCTGGTGCGCTTCCTGCTCCAATTACTGTTATTGAGGAGCGTACGGTTGGTCCTTCACTCGGTGCTGATTCAATTGAGGCAGGTGAAATCGCATCAGGGATAGCTATTGTTTTGGTTATTCTTATGATGTTAATTTTATATAAAAAGTTTGGTTTATTTTCCAATATAGCGTTGATTATGAACCTTATTTTAATACTTGCTGTTCTCTCGCTATTTGAAGCAACCCTTACTCTTCCGGGTATCGCTGGGGTTGTTCTAACAATGGGTATGGCGGTAGATGCAAATGTTCTAATTTTTGAGCGTATACGTGAAGAGCTTAGCCTAGGTAAAACTCCGTATGCGGCTGTAGATAATGGTTTTTCTGCTGCATATAAAACTATTCTGGATTCAAATATAACAACATTAATAGCTACATTTTTGCTTTTTGCTTATGGAACTGGTCCAGTTAAAGGCTTTGCGGTTACACTTTCAGTTGGTATTTTATGCTCTATGTTTTCGGCAATATTACTTACGCGTTTATTTGTTGTAACTTGGTTAAAAAGAAACAAACCTAAAACTTTGAAGATATAATTGAAAAATATAATTTATAATTATGGCAGTTGATGCGATTAAATATGCGCTAGAGCTTATTTCACAAAAAAGTGTTTCTTGTGAAGAGGATCATGGTGCTATTGATCTCTTAGCTGGTACTCTTTCAAAATTAGGTTTTGAGAATGAAATTCTAACATTTTCTGAAAATGGAACATATGATGTTAAAAATATATATTCTGAGCTTATAGTAGACCCTAAAGGTAAAAACCTTTGCTTTGCAGGCCATACAGATGTTGTGCCAGCTGGTGATGAATCCGCTTGGTCAGTTCCTCCATTTTCTCCAAAAATAGTTGATGGCATATTAATAGGTCGTGGCGCGGTGGACATGAAAGGTTCAATCGCATCATGGGTTTCTGCTATATCTAAATATCTAGAGCGTGACGGTAAGGAAAATATTGGTACACTTAGCCTGCTTATTACTGGTGATGAAGAAGCGGATGCAATTAATGGTACAGTTAAATTACTTAAGTATATTAGTGAAAAAGGTAAAAAGATTGATGCGTGTATTGTAGGTGAGCCTACAAACCCCCAGAAGCTCGGTGAAATGATGAAGGTGGGTAGAAGAGGGAGCGTAACTTTTGAGTTAACCGTTAATGGTATTCAGGGACATGTTGCATATCCTGATGTTGCTTTAAATCCCAATCATTTGCTTGCTAAAATACTAAGTGAACTTGTAACAACTGATTTGGATCAGGGTAATGAGTATTTTCAGCCATCATCATTGCAAGTTACTACAATTGATGTGGGTAACGAAGTTTCTAACTTAATTCCTGCTTCTGCAAAATGTAAAATTAATATACGCTTTAATACCAAGCATACCAAGCAATCACTCGCAGATTATATTGAAAAAATATCTGCTAAACATGCTAATAGTTTTCAGCTTTCCAGTAATAAAGGCAACTTGCCGTTTCTTAGTGTTCCGAAAAAATTGGCAGATATTGTTAATGATGCTGTTGTTGAGGTTACTTCAATTAAGCCAGTTAAAAGTACTACAGGGGGAACATCAGATGCAAGATTTATAAAAGACTATGCCGAAGTTGTGGAATTTGGCTTGATAAACACTACGGCACATAAAATTGATGAGCAAATTGAGGCTGATGATATTGAAAAGCTATCTGAAATTTATTATCAAATAATTAAAAGATATTTTGCATAGGTCTTAATATGCTTCCAATAGTCATTGACCCTAAATTCCTAAAAGTCCTTGTATCGGGCAAAGGGCCGGCAACAACAAATCGCCTAAAAATGCTTGAAGTGGCAAAGGTAACTCAAGTTAAATATGTTGAAAATGAGCCAAATGAGAAAGACTTTGAGGGTGTTAACATAGCCTATATAGCTGATTTTGATGATGAAACTTCTGAGCGTATTGCCGGTATCGCTCGTGCAAAAAATATTATTTTAAATATTGAAGATAAAAAGAAGTTTTGTGATTTTCACGTTCCGTCAATTGTTAGGCGCGGGGATTTACTTCTAACTATATCAACGGCTGGAAAAAGCCCGCGTATTGCACGTCGGTTACGTATTATGTTCCAATCTATGTTTTCTGATAAATGGTCAGAAGAGCTTGATAATATTGGTGAATTACGTGAGAAGTGGAAAGCCAAAGGTTTTGGATATAAAGAGCTTGCTGATAGCACTGATGAATATATATATGAAAAATCTCTAATGTTAGATTTTTGTGATAAATGTCAAAAGAACAGTAAATAGAATTAGGTAATAAACCTTAGTATGATAACTATTCTAGTTCAGGTGTTTTAAGTTATTTTTAATTTTAGTTTGTTCAAAAGCAAAGCTTAGAATTACTCCTGCTAAATTATAATCAGTAACATTTTTATTTTTATAATTATCGTTATTTGCCTTAATGCAAATGCATTTGTTACATATATCCCCAAAATCAGTCACGTTAAGTATTGGGCTTCTGCTGGCGCAACAAAGTTTGATTTGTTCATACCTTTCTTCATAAACGGAAGTAACCAATTCTGAATCTATTATAACCAAATCATATTCATTTTTTCCTAAAATATTTTTTTCAACCTGATCAATGGAGTCGCATTGCTCAATTTGCAAGTTATATGCACTGCCTAGGTGAGAGCTGATTACGCACTTATATTTCTCTGAATCGCTAAGGCTATTTTCAGCATATAAAATTCTTAAATTTGGTTTATTTTTAGCAATAGAAACTTTTTCAAAATTTAACACCTTAACTCCTTTCTTCTAAATTATATTATCACATAAAATTGCATAAAACAACTACAAGTTTATATCTAAGTCTAAAAATTAAATCCAAGATTGAATCAAAATGAAACAATTTTATATAAAAATAGCTAAAATTAAAATTATCTAATGAAGGTAAATGATAAATGGTGCCTCTGGCCAGAGTCGAACTGGCACGCCCGTGAAGGCAACGGATTTTGAATCTTATAAAATTAATTGCCAATAATTAGCCTTAACTAAATACAGCAATTAAAACAATAGTTTATTGTAATTCGACTTTTGCGGTTATTTGCCCAATATTGCCCTTTTTTAATATCAAGTGTCCCATGAGTGTCCCATGGGATTATGTTCGCTGTTACAATATTTAGATGATGCTTTACCATTAATTATCCACCTAAAAGATGGTGGCTATATATTAATAGTCAAATCAAAACAGCGCATTTTATTATTTAACTCTTAAATTTTTCTCTCGGGGATAAGTTGTTAAGGTTAATAGTAAATACTATAGAATTAACCTTTGGTTAACTATTTTATGATATTCTATGTATTAAACCAAATAAATAGGAATATATGGATGAGAAAATAATATATATTATAGGTCCTAATATAGAATCTTGGGAAGAAGATGTTCAGGCATTTAGGGATGCAGGTGTTGAGGTTGAGGTTTTAGATTATTCTAACCCTGAAAAAAACTTTTCGGATGATAAAATTCAGAGGCAGGTAGGTAGTGCGGTCAGAAAAGCGGCCAAAGATGGTCAGGAAGTAAATGTTTTAGTTTTGGCTCATGGTTCAACTAATGACCAAGACGAACACGAAGTTAGATTGGGTTCTGGTAAAGTTTCTACAGCGGGCATTATTAGCTCTGTCGGTGATAACTCCATGATCAATGGCATAAAGCAAAGTTATGATATCATTTTGCCCTCATGCCAAGGTGGGGAAGTGGTCAAAGCTCTCCCAGAGTCAGAAAAACAGTATTGTAATTTAGTTTCTTTATCTGGTGAAAATAACAATACTAAGGTAAAGGATTATTATGCTTTTACAGAGAGTTTGCAGGATAAAGATGATTTAAGAATTGATAGTAAGTATCTATTTGAAGAATACGTGAATGGTAAATATAGTACTAATAATGCAACGCAATATTTAATTCAATCTGGAGATTTATATAGCACAGAACAAGCTATAATTGATTTAATTAAATATACAAAAACTCCTGAAGGAGAGACTAGATTCAGGAGTGAAATGGATGGTAAGATTGACGAGGGAGTTATTGATTCTATTGTGTCTGCTAACTCTATATATGATATTCAAGCCAGACATTATGCAGAGGCTTCTTATGCTGCTTATAATGTATTAGGGGCGGGTCAGAATACAACAATTGATAAGGTGGCTGCAAATAATAAATTGGTGGAGGCACTAACATCTACTTCATTAGATCAAGAAAGCAGAACTATTATGGTTAAGGATGCATTGGAAGCTGGAGCCGAGGTTCATCATGTAATTACTGAAAGTTCGCCTCTTTTTATGCTTATGCAGGATAATTATACTAATATTGCATATTCTGCCATTGTAAACACCAACCCTCAAATATTAGATATGTTAACTGAAAGGGGTTTGGATTTTAATAGTGTCGACTCGGTTATTAGTGCCGTAAAATCAAAAAACTATGAAAATATGAACCATATATTAGAGAGTGGTTCAATTGATATTAGAGAGCATGGAGCGCAAATTTTAAGGGATATAATTAATAAAGGAGGAGAGGAAAGCCTTGAGGAGGCTAAAAATTTTATAAATAAATATGGTGATGAAATTAAAATAGATGAAGAAGTTATAAGAACGTCATCTCTTATGGAAAGAACATTCATGTATGGTGATAATGATTTATTTGAAAAGGTAGAAAAATTGGTTGAGGGAAATAGTGACTTAACTCTAGAAGATATTTTGCAATATCAAAATAATAATCATTTCAGTAGATTTCAAGGGGATTCTAATAATACACAATTTGAAGGTAAAAAGTTGCTTAAATATGGCTTTTCTATAATGCCTGCGGCCATAAGCCAGAAAAATAAAGAAGCGGTGGAGTATTTAATTGATAAAGGTGCAGTTATTGAACCTTCAGAAGGTATAGCTAGAAGTGCAAGTAATAAAGAATTTTTTGAATTTATACTTGAAAAAAGTGGTGTACCTGAAGATCCAGACTTAAGAGAAAACCTGAAATACGAAATTATTTATGAATATCTTGGGGATATTAATTACTTAGATGAATCAAAGAGGTTTATGACAGAAGATGAGTTTGTAAATTTCTTTGAAAAAACTGGTATAGAGTTAACTGAAGAAGATATGTTTGACATTAAAAATTTTAATCATAGGTCTCAAAGAGATAACATTCTAGACAAAGATAGTATTCAGGGTGCAATTCTTGGGCTAAGCAAAAAAGATTTAAGAAGGGGTAGGGTTATTGATGCTGAAATTGACAGTGTTTTGCAGAGGCTTGAGGTTGTTAATAATAAAAATATATCAATAAAATTAGGTTTTGATTTAGAAGCTATAAAAGATGGTGATGTATCAACCTTAGAAGATGGTGAAAATAATTACGAAGAATTAAAAAACATGATTAATTTCTTAGGAGAAAATGGTTTTAGCCCTGAAGAAGTAAAGCTAGTAACTGAGGCTTCAGGTAAATTAAATAGGGCAGAGGTCACAGAGGTGGAAGATGGCGAAAATAACACTTACAACATTACTATATCAAATATGCAAGGTAAGAGAGAAACTTTGAGCTTTGTTAAGGAGTAGAAATCCAATTTAAAATCCAGATAGTAAATCAAAGGTTTTTGATTGCTTAACTAACTAATTCAGAATATCTACTAAGTTCTTTTTTCAGCTCTTTAAACTCAGCTCCATATAAGCCATGCTTTTGGGCGTTCATTTTAGAGGCTTGCTTACCTTTCAAGGTTTTTGCACCTGTAGAATTTATCCAAGGTTGCCAGTTATGAATTAACTTTGCTTGCTTCTTCTTTTCTTCCTGTGTCCACTTTCTCATTTTTAATTGGTTCTTGTGAGCTTTTTGTTAATAGTTCGTTTGTTGATTTTAAATTATTTTCAGAATTATTCAAAGCATCTTGATTAAAATTAACCTGTTGATTGGTTACTTGATTTTTAACAAAAGTAGTTGTTGAGGGTCTTTTTATATTTAATAGAGTTTCGGCAGTCTTACGTATATTATTTTGAGCTTTAAGAGCTACATCTGCATATATCTTCAAAATTACCATTTTTAATTTTTTCATTACCAATTTTTAGATTAAAATAAGCTTCTCTGACTATGTCTTTATCATCGCATTTTTGAAAATGTGTGAAATTTAACATTGCCATTCCTTCATTGCTTGCAATGCTCAACCTTTCTTTTTCTTCTTTTTTCTTATCTTTGCTCATGTTATTATCTCCTATATATATGGTATATTATAAGTATACCTAACTGGTTACTTACGGTTCTTAAAAATGCCTCAAATAGTAACTATGTGGTTACTCATATTCATCAACTATGGTGTTGGGCTTACCTTGTAAGTAACTATATAGGTTCTTACAGTACTCATCTAGGTTCTTACCTCTAATTTTATTTCCATTATTTTCTGGATAATGCCGCCAATCATTCGCGGGTTCTCTCGTTCCCATTTTTTCACACGTCAAAGAATATTCGCTTGCCATATTAGTTGAAAACCTTCCTATCTTTTTAACCTTTATAAAACCAGTATAAAGTAGCTCTAAAATAGCCTCTGTTGCTTTATTACTCCCTATTCTACAAAGCTTCATTACTTGTTTGATTGATATTGCTAACTCTCCATTGTTCCGACCATTATAAAGCCACTTGAAGTGAGTTAATAAAACCTTCGCATTAGTTGATAAACTTTCATAAGCGGGGCTTGTATACATTTTTCCATGAATGCCGATAAACTTTTCACCTTTCTTTTTCTTTTTACGTGCCATAATATTTTACTTTAATTTGAAGGGGCTTGGTCTCATCAACCAAGCCCCAAGTTATTAATTAACTATCTGATTCATCATCTAGCTTTTTAGGCTCTATGATTGCGATAATTTCAACAAGGCTTAACAATGTATATCTTGCGTGCCTTCCACCCTCATGAGGCTCTAATTCGCTGTGAATATCTATGCCGTAATCATGCCTTAAATCATAGATGTAACTAGCTAAGCGATAAGCCCAATTAGCTACTTCAGCGGAAGTAAAACCACGCCTTCCAACTTCAACCAAGCAAATTAAGGTTTGAGCCTTTCTACCCTTAATCTGGTAAACCTTTTCGGGTTCGCCTTTCTTGTAAAGTTTGAATTCAACAACTGTATTTAGGCATATTCTATTTATTGGATATCTAAACATTACAGCCCCCATTTGTTAGTTGTTGGGTAGCCTTGAAGCTCTGTAATTAACTTCGCTCTTTGCGCTGTTAACCCAAAGTTTGATTGCAAAAATATAATTGCATAGTTCTTCTTGATGTTTTCTTCACGCTTAGCATCTGCATAAGCGAAAAGGGGTAGCAAGCTAAATTGCTTGCATGACTTTTGGTTATGTATTAACATAATTAAACCTCTTATTATTCATTGATTAATTTGAGCGGGGTTGCGGCTCATGTCACCAAACTTGCACCGCTTCCCCTATTTTTTACTTGTGATTTTCTATCCATTGCAAAAAATCATTTTCGGATATTAGTATTTTCCTTCCAATTTTGCGAACGCATGAATCAAACTTATTTTGTTTTCTATTGAAGAGGATAAATCTAATTGCTGATTCTGTGAATCCGT
This sequence comes from uncultured Rickettsiales bacterium, assembly GCA_964352365.1. Taxonomy (GTDB): domain Bacteria; phylum Pseudomonadota; class Alphaproteobacteria; order Rickettsiales; family UBA8987; genus CAYGRX01. Next base: position 3,231 of record CAYGRX010000016.1, on the reverse strand, counting down.
CATAGGACTCTGCAATTTGCTTTACAGTTTTATATTGTTTCTTATTTTGTTCAGTCATTTTTTTACCTATTATTAGTTATAAAAAGTTACCCTTTTTAGTTGGGGCAGAATGATGATTACAGAATTTTATCAACTTGAAAACAAGTTAGCTTTCCCATTGGGAATTAGCTTTCCCATTGGGAAAAATGGGAAAGTAAACTGGGAAAAATTATAACTTTTTTAGTGTTTAGCTACTAACTTAAAGAATTTATTAGGTTATGAAGAGTTTTAAACTCTCTCACTTTGGTATTTAAAAGATATATCAATCCTTTTTCGAACTTTAGTATATTGGGGCAGTAATTATTATCTATAACCTTCTTTTCTTCTATGTAACTTCTTATTGCAGAGGCAGTAGGATTTGTTTGAGGGTTACTTTCTCTAAAGTCTCTGAGTGCGCCTTCAATATCTTTATGCCAAAGGGCAATTTTTTTAGGCGGCGCAACTATTGAATGATTAACTCTTTCAAAGTGGTCTATCCTATCCTCAACTTTATAAATATTTGAAGTTTTAGCTTCATCACTACTATTTTGCCCTAATATTGCTTCTATCATTTCTATTGGCGGGCGATAGTTTGTATTATCTAACAGCCATTGAAATATATCTTTAACTTTAAATCTATATTGAGTTTTTCCGTTTTGAATAAAATTACTTGTTGGTTTTATTATTTCTGCTTCAATGTGCCTTCTTAATAACTCGCCTATGTTGAAATATTCTTGGCTAACTCTATTATATGCCATTGCACTAGAGTTATACTCAAAAAGGTCATTATCACCGCCAGTATAAACAAATTGAGATGCCATATCTCTTAAGTCTATTAACTGTACATCATCAGAAAATATTCCAGTAAATATTTTATATGCTTCTTCCTCTGTCCAGACAGCTTCATTTACTTTAGATTTGAAAACTTCCAACCACTTAACTGCTATAAATGATTTAAGAGAATCACTACCAACGTAACAATTAATCCCATGAGACTTTAGGTTTATTTTTATATGTTCTTTTACAATATACCCTTTTGCTCTTGCGCTAACTACGAAGTTAGAAAAATTATAAAACTTAATACTAGAAATATCTTTAAAGGCTTTTATTATTGAACTTTCGGGTGAGTGAAAACTTCTGTTGTAAAAGTTTATTAGAAACATCCTGTAATTCCTAGAAAAACACTTTTCATCATCGCTCAAATCATAATAATTTTTTTCTTTCAAAAATTTATGAATAGGAATGAATTTTAGTAAATATTCTAAATTTAAACCTAGTAAATATGCTGCTGCCTCATTACTGTTGGTAGGGATATTGTTAGCATGATTGTTAGTTAAAGAATCTTTTGAGTAATATTCATATTTATAAATTTCGAAGTTTTCATATTTATCATAATCGAAAATATTCTCCCCTATACTTACTAGGTATTCTTTTAAAGATTTAGAAACTTTATAATCAGAATTTAAAAAACCAAACCCGTTATCATAAACCTTCTTTACAAATTTTAGCTTTTCTTCTTCTGATTCTTTCCAGTATTTTTTTAAATACGCCAATACATCTAATAAAATAATGTTATCATGAAATATTGAATCATTTTTGATGAACTTTACATATTCACTCCAAAATTCATTATCTTCTGCTTTTTTCTTTTTTTCTATTTCCGAAACCGCTACATATGCATCTTCTGAATTGAGTTTTAAAAATTCAGTAAAATAATCTGGGTTTAAACCAAATATTAACGCTGAAGTTTCTTGAAAGGTTAAATTTTCTTTGTTCCAGTATTTTTCAATATCAGATTCATTTAATATAAATTTGTTATCATTCATCGCCAAATACCTTTTTATTCATTCTTTCAACCACGCTTGCGGTGTGAGATTCGCTTAAATGTGCGTAGCGCTTAACCATTTGAAGTGTTTTATGTCCTAAAACCTCTGCAATTTCGGCAAGGCTAGCCCCGTTCATTGCAAGATATGAGGCGGCTGAATGTCTTAAATCATGGAAACGGAAGTTGTCTATATTAGCTTTTTTGAGTGATGCTCTCCAAATTCCCTCTATGTTCTTTGGTTTGTTAAAGCCTTTTGTGCTAGGAAATATATATTCAATATCTGGCTTTTTGTTTTTATAGGCTTCTTTCAATAGCTTAAGGTTTAAGCCTTTTATGGGCAGGGCTTTAATCTCTTTGTTTTTAGTTTCATATATTATCAGAACTTCTTTCTCTAAATTTAAGTCTTGCCATTTGGCGTTTAAAAGCTCGCCACGTCTTGCGCCTGTTGAAAGGGCTGTAACAACCAAAATATATAAGGTGTGGTCTAGCTCTTTGCAGGCCTCTAAAAGTCGGCTTCTTTCATCATCAGATAAGAACCTTACTACGCCGCTACTTTCTTTTGATTTTTTAACTTTTTTAACTGGGTTTTCGTTCGTCCATTCCCATTCATTGATTGCTGTATTGTAGCAATGGGATAGGGCGGCTAAATATCTATTTGCTGTTGTTGGTCGGTTTTTTTCTTCAACTAGCTTATCTTTTAAAGCTGATATTTTTGAGGCTGTAATATCTGATAGTAAATAGTCGCCAATTTGAGCCTTCCACCATTTTAATTGAAATTCTTGGTTTTTTAAAAATATCTTGCTAGATGATTTATCTGGCAAAACATTTTCAATATATCTATCTATTAATTCTGAAAGGGTGTGTTTTTTTGACTCTGAGCCTTGGAAATACCTTCCATTTCTAATTGCGGACTCTGTGTCTGAAATCCAGTTTTTTGCATCTGTCTTTCTTTTGAAGGTGGCAGATTGAGGTGGGTAGCCTTTGAGCCTCACTTTTGCCCTATAAGAAACCTCACCTTTGCTATTACTTCTTTGTTCAATTGATGCCATTTAACACTCATTAACTAATAATGAATGTCTACAACATTAAATTATACTTGGCAACAAGGATATGTAATCCGTCTATAAAATATTAAATGCTTAATAATAACAATGCTTTGATTGAATCAAAATATTCTATGGGGCACTTATGGGGCAAAAAAGTTTAAAAGGCTAATAAATGCACGCTTTTTAATTGATGTGATTAAATGTGTATGGTTATGGCTTTTTGTGTTGAAGTGTCCCACCAGTGTCCCAAGGGGTGTTTTGTGTAGGTGTTTAATTTCCTTGAAAGCCTTGGTGCCTCTGGCCAGAGTCGAACTGGCACGCCCGTGAAGGCAACGGATTTTG
>CAYGRX010000015.1:17828-18043 GCA_964352365.1 uncultured Rickettsiales bacterium | reverse complement strand
CAATTTGCCATAAAAATATTCATTTTCATAATCTGGCGCGTGCGCGTGATGTGGATCACTGCAACAAAAAGCCTCCTCTTCGTCTTCTAAGTCACCGAATGCATTTACGTCAAACAAAACATGGCCTTCACTTACATAAGCTTTTCCATTTTTGATAATGCGCTCAATCATTGCTATTATTTCATCAATATTTTCTGTTGCTTTAGGTTCGTAAT
>CAYGRX010000015.1:11286-17818 GCA_964352365.1 uncultured Rickettsiales bacterium | reverse complement strand
ATTATTTAATGCTGCCATATCCCTATGGAAAAGCTCTGTTACTTCTTTAGTTAATTCACCAATTGAAATCCCCCTATCAATAGCTGCTTTATTTATTTTATCATCAACGTCAGTAATATTTCTAGCATACTCAACCTTGTAAAAATTCTCTTTGAGTACTCGATATAAAACATCGTAAACCACTACGGCACGAGCATTACCTAGGTGAGGGCGGTCATATACGGTTGGGCCACAAACATACATTCTAACAGCTTTATTGGCTTCAATAGGCTCGAACTCTTCCTTTTTATTTTTTAGAGAATTATATAATTTTATCATCTATAAACTATTTCTTTAGCCTTCTAAGAACTTCATCTCTACCAATTAGTGGAAGTAAATTTTTTAGCTCAGGGCCATGACTCATTCCTGTTAAAGCTTGCCTAAGTGGCATGAAAAGCTGTTTACCTTTTCTATCAGTGCCAGACTTAATAACGGCTAGCCATTCATTCCAAGTTTCCTTCGTAATTTCGCCGTCAGGAAGCAGGTTTGCGGCATCATTAACAAAGCTATCATCACCTTCATTGTCAAAGTTTGCCTGAACATCTTCATGACAAATTTTCCACCAAACTGAAACATCATCTAGGTTTTCAATATTAGCTTTAACATTTTGCCAAAAATCTTCTGTAATATGTTCTGGTAATTTGCCTTTTACATCTTCAAATTTGCTTTCATGTAAAGCCTTTGTGTTTAGTCTGGATATATCTTCAAAGCTATACATGGTTGGGCTTTTACCAAATTTAGCTATGCTAAATTCAGATATTAGATCTTCCAAGCTGTCTCTTAATTCTACTGGGTCACTTGAGCCAACTTTTGCTAAAAAGGAGTTTATTGCCATTGCTTGAATCCCTAAAGATTTAAGCTCAGAAACCGCTCCACCACCATCACGTTTTGATAGGTTCCCATCTTTAGTTTTTATAAGTGCGTTATGCGCAAATTTAGGAATTTTTCCGCCAAGTGCATCAAATATTTGAATTTGAATTGCAGTGTTACTTATGTGATCTTCGCCACGTATTACATGGGTTACGTCAAAATCAATGTCGTCAACTGTGCTTGGTAGCATATATGTATAAGCGCCATTTTCTCTTACCAAAATAGGATCACTCATAGTTGCTGGATTCAGCTCAATAACTCCACGAACGCCATCATCCCATACAATTTTTTCATCATCAAGTTTGAATCTCCAATGTGGGGTTCTACCTTCAGTTTCAAATTCAAAAATATCTTTTTCAGTAAGTTTTAACGAGGTTCTATCATAAACGGGTGGTTTGCCTTGCCCTAATTGCATTTTGCGTTTGAAGTCAAGTTCCTCTGCTGTTTCATAGCATTTATATAGCCTGCCAGATTCCTTAAGCTTTACAATCGCTTCATCATATTTATTATGACGTTGAGATTGTCTTGCCTCAAAATCGGGGTTTATTCCAAGCCAAGCGAGATCATTTTTGATTGCATCGACATATCTTTCTTCACTACGATCAGTGTCAGTATCGTCAATTCTCAACATGAACTTTCCACCTTGTTTTTTTGCATAAAGATAGCAAATCAAGGCAGTTCTAATGTTTCCTATATGTAAAAAACCAGTAGGGGAAGGCGCAAATCTAGTTAGCATGAAAAATTACTATTTGTTAATTGTTACGTTAAAATATTATTTGTTGAGTTCTTTCTTTAGATCTTCCATCATATTTTGTTTAGCTTTTTCTACTTTAGAGCCGTGTTTTTTTATAACTTTTTGTATTTTTTCAATAATTTTAAGTTTTTCCTTTGCCCTATATGCTTCTTGAGAATCTGGGTATTTGTCAATTAGATATTCAAAAGTAGCCTTACCTTCATTAACATTATATCCGCTAGTTAGAATATCACCTTTTAGTAAAATAATTGCGGGCATTATTTCTACATTTTCTTTTTTGTAATTTTCAGCCCTGATTATGTCCATGTAAGCTGATTTGTAGTTTTTCTTTGCGTAGTTTTTTTGAGCGCTACTAAATGCACCTTTTTGAGCCATTCCCATGCAAGACGTTAATAATAGGGAAATGGTTAAAATTGATATTATTTTCTTCATAATAAACTTAGTTTTGTTTAGATTTACATTTATAAACCAGCCTTGGCAACTATCAACAATTTACTAGCTAAAAGAATTTATTAGTAATTGGATATCTTCTATCACGGCCAAAGGGTTTTGCGCCAATTTTTACACCGGGTGCGCTTTGCCTTCTTTTATATTCGCTTCTATGAACCATTTTTTCAACATCATAAACCATGTCAATATCAAAGCCTTTTTCAGCAATTTGTTCAGTTGATAAATTTAGTTCAATAATGTTATGTAAAATTTTGTCTAAAATTTCGTAAGGTGGGAGGCTATCCTCATCCTTCTGGTTTTCTCTTAGCTCAGCTGTTGGTGGCTTTGTAATTATATTTTTAGGAATTACTTCGTTTCCATTTTTTTCGTTGTACCAATTGCAAAGCTCAAAAACTCTAGTTTTATAAATATCTTTTAAAACATTAAAGCCACCACACATATCACCATATAATGTGGAGTAACCAACAGCCACTTCACTTTTATTACCAGTGGAAAGAACCATATGGCCAAACTTATTGGATATCGCCATTAGAATATTGCCTCTAATTCGCGATTGGATATTTTCTTCAGTTAAATCTTTATCTTTTCCCCTGAAGCTGAAAGATAGCGCCTCACCAAATGCTTCTGCAAGTGGTTCAATTGAAATATTTTCCAGGTCTATACCTAGGTTGTCTGCAAGTTTCTTTGCGTCTGTAATGCTTTCATCGCTAGTGAACTTTGATGGCATCATAACCAATCTAACTCTATCTTTGCCTAGTGCTTCAGTCGCTATAACGGCGCTTAGTGCGCTATCTATTCCTCCGCTAAGCCCTAGCACAATTCCAGGAAATCCATTTTTTTCAACATAATCTTTTAGGCCAAGTTTCATGGCTTCAAAAATATGTTCGTTCTCATCAACCTCTATAAGGTTGTTTTGCGTAGAATTCATAATTTCATCTAAGCAAAAAGTTTTTATATCTTCTTCAAAATACTTAAGATGCTCAACAACTAAACCATCTCTATTTATAACAAAGCTCCCGCCGTCAAAAACCAAATCATCATGTCCGCAAACTTGGTTAATATAAAGTAATGGGCATTTGCATAGCTTGGTAACATCACTGGTGATTTTTTTTCTCACTATATGTTTTTCAACTTCAAAAGGTGATGCGTTTACACCAATAATATATTTAGCACCCTTTAGGTTTTTGGCGTTTTTAGAGTTCCAAGTATCTTCACAAATTAACATTCCAATATATTCACCTTTATACTCAAAAAGTTCTGGTTTTTCTCCGCATGAGAAAACTCTCTTTTCATCAAAAACGCCATAATTAGGCAGGTCATGTTTAAATTGTTTGTGAATAATTTTGCCTTTGCTTGCTATCATTGAGCAATTATATAGCTTGCCGTTTTCCTTCCATGGGCTGGAGATCAATATATCTATATCAAGATTTTTTGCTTCATCAATAATTTTGTTAGTATATTCAATTGAAATATCAATAAATTCATCACGCAAAACTACATCTTCTGGTGGGTATCCGCATACGCAAAGTTCAGGAAACACAATAAGATCAGACTTATCTGCATAGTCATTTACTACTTTGATAATTTTTTTAGAGTTATTTTCAAAATCACCAACGGTGAAATTTAGTTGTGCTAAAGTTATTTTCATTAAAACAACATAGTTGCCTAGTAATATATTTCAACCTGCTAGTTTATCGTTAACTATTTCTTAACCTCTATGATTTATAATAAAAGCTAACGGAGATTATAATGAGTAATAATATTTTGGATGATATTGATTTTCCTTCACCTTTATGGCGGGGGCAAATGTATCAAATTAACGAGAGGGATTTAAATGATTTCCTAAATAGGATGGGTGAACTAGTAAAACTAGTTACAGAAGGTTCAATTGGGCGTCCTCCTATAAAAAAAGAAGATATTGGAAAGATGACTAGCCATGGATACTTGTCACCTATGTTACTTACCAAACCAAGTTCAAACGAAGAAAGGGTAATGGATGAAGTAAAAAAAATAAAAATTGGGCATAGAAACCTTTCTGAAGATAGTTTTTTGAAGTTATATTTAAATGCCAAGGAAGAGGCTAAAATGCTTCCTAATGAGCTTGAGTTAAGTAGCGATGCCCTTAAGCTTTACGCCTGTATTGTTACAGTTAAATCTATGCAAAGTGAGGTTGCTCGCAAGGTAAAGGTAGAGGATTTACCAAGTGGATTAATTAGTGGCGTTGTTAAAGAAGTTGAAAAAGTGGGTTTAAGAAAAACATTCTTTCATCCTAAAAAAGTAGGTATTGATCATTTTGTGTCTGGTTTAGAGCAAGTATCTAGAGAGTTAAAAATAATGAATGAAACACCAAGATTTAAGGAAATTGGTGCAGTTATGGAGAGATATGTGGGTTTTTTAAAAAGTGAATCAAAAGTAAATGAACAAAGTTTGTAATGTAGAAGTAATTAATGCTTGAAGTGTCTAATTCCAGTAAATACCATCGCAATTCCAGCTTTGTCAGCTGCTGCGATAACTTCATCATCTCTAATTGATCCACCAGGTTGAATTACCGCAGTTACACCTTCTTTGGCCGCTGCTTCTAAGCCATCAGCGAAGGGGAAGAATGCGTCACTTGCAAGCACTGAGCCTTTTGCATTTTTGGTATTTTTATTAGTATCTTTGGCTTTCTTTGCGCCAATAACTGTTGAGTCAATTCTACTCATTTGGCCTGCTCCAATACCAACGCTTGTACCATCTTTAACGTATATTATAGCGTTGCTTTTAACGTGTTTGCAAATAGTGAAAGCAAAAATCAAATCTTCAAGTTCTTGATCTGTTGGTTTGCGTTTTGTAACAACTTTTAGCTCTTGCCCATCTTCGCTTTCGTCATTTAAAACTTTATTGTCTTTATCTTGTAGTAGGAATCCGCCAGCCACAGACTTAGTATTGATTTCTTTATATTTAGGTTTTTTTAAATTGCCAGTTTCAAGCAATCTTAAATTTTTCTTAGTTGAAAGAATTTCTAAAGCTTTTTTACTAAAGCTTGGTGCGATTACAACTTCTGCAAAAATAGGGGAGATAGCATTGGCTGTTTCTTCGGTAACTTCCACGTTAAAAGCAAAAATTCCGCCAAAAGCTGAAACTGGATCGCATTTTAAGGCTTTCTCAAAAGCTTTAGCTTGGTTTTTATCAACCGCAACACCGCACGGATTATTATGTTTAACAATTACACTTGCAGGAGTTCCCGAGTCAAATTCACTAACTAAACTAAAGGCGCTATCTGCATCTAAAATATTATTATAGCTAAGCTCTTTACCTTGTAGAATTTTTGCGTTTGCAGCTCCAACTACCTCATCGTCACTTATATATAATGCTGCTTTTTGGTGTGGGTTTTCGCCATATCTTAAATTAGCTTTTCTATTGGCTGTGAAAGATATTTTTTCTGGGAATTGAACTCCTAACTCGCTTTCAAACCAACTGCTAATTGCTGCATCATATGCTCCAGTTCTACTAAAAGCCTCTGCTGCTAGAACTTTTCTGATATCTGCCGTGGTGCATCCGCCATTTGCCTCCATAGTTTCAATAATTCCGTCATATCTCGCAGGGTTTACAACTACAGTTACAAATTTATGGTTTTTTGCGGCACTTCGAATCATACTCGGGCCACCAATATCAATATTTTCAATTATTTCTTCAAAGCCAGCGCCTTTTTTTACTGTTTCTTCAAATGCATAAAGGTTAACCACCACCATATCAATATCGCGAATCCCGTGTTCTTCCTTTGCCTTCTGGTGAGATTTCTCATCACGAACATTTAAAATTCCGCCATGAACTTTTGGATGAAGAGTTTTTACTCTGCCATCCATAATTTCAGGGAAGCCAGTCAAATTGCTGATGTCACGAACTGTAACGCCATTATCACGTAAAACCTGAGCAGTTCCACCAGTTGAAATAATATCAACTTTCTGGCTTTGTAGAAACTTTGCAAATTCCACAATTCCAGTTTTATCAGTAACAGATAGTAAGGCTCTTTTAATTTTTTGCATTTGAATTTTTAATATTTGATTTTGGCCAATCAGATAGTCTTTTTAATGCTCCAAGTCAAATACCAAAACAATTTTTTACATTAACGAATTGTTAAACTTTATGTGTTAATCTAGTCTTAAAGTTATTTTTTAACCACATTTTTAATTGCGATATGGAATATAGATTTCAAAAAATATCATATGAACAAACCTTTAAAAAAACTAGATCTAATTGTTTTACAGCCGCACAAAAGTATGGTCATAGTACATTAGATTATGCAAATTTTTTTCGTGAAGTTAACGCTATATTCGCGGGGATAAGCGTAAAGGGGTCATCATTCTCTCTTATTGATAAAGCTAGTAGAGAAGATTTAAAAGAATGTGATTCCCTTATTAACCCAAGTCCTAGTGGCAG
>CAYGRX010000015.1:0-11276 GCA_964352365.1 uncultured Rickettsiales bacterium | reverse complement strand
CAGATTTAGCTATAAGATATGAAGAGGCAGAGAAGAAAATATACGAGTTTTTTAAATCTGCAGGTGTTGAGGAGGCTATAATTAATAGAATTAAGGATAGCAAACCTTTAAAAAACAAAAGCGCTGAGGGGATAGAGGGTAATTTAATAAATATTAAGAATTTTGCGAAGTTTGTTAAAGCTCTTGCGAAAATTAAAGACACTACTATCAAATCTCTAAATCGTGCTAATGGTGACGGTAGAATAGAGTATTTAGTTCATCATGATGTATTCAAGGGTATTTCTTCAAAAGAGTTTTTAACAATTTCTGATGGGTTAGGTGTGGAAAATTTATCAGAAAAATTAAAGGTTCATTTTGTAGATTTAACTTTATCTGCCTGCAACATTAATTCAGAGTTGAAAGATCCTGAAATTAGAGGGGGAATATATAAGAAGCTTCGCTTAAGTGATGAATCCATGAAGTCTATAGAAAGGGATTTTGAAAAAAAATATAGTAATATGTATGAGGATAGAAGATTAGGTGGCGGTTTAGATACTACTAATTATGTGCCTTATTCTGATGTTAATAACTCTAAAATAAAACCTTTGAATTTTCCCCGCGATAAGGGGGAGGGTAAATAAAATTACAATCTAAAATACAATCTCAACTGTAACAAGTATAATCATAAAATCAAAACCAATACCCCAAAAAAGGGAAAAACTCTATACACACCGTAAACGGGTATATAGAGCTTTTCCAATAGAGAGAGGGATTTAATCTATCTCATCCCCGAGCCTTTTCTCAGGCTCTGGGACGGGTAATAACTTATCCAGATAATTCTGGAAGGCTTCTATGTCTTTCTTCATCTTCGCACCGCGTTCGCGGTACCAGTCACTTGGGAACCCTCGGCTTTTGTTCCAGAAATAATCTGGATCTGGTAAATAGGTTCTTACCTCAACCGATTTAGGTTCGTTGCCTAGCCCCCTCGAAAGAACTTCTTGTTCAACTGCTCGTAGCAGTTTGAACAAGGCGTCTTTCAAGCTTTTTTGCCAACCTTCCATGTGGTAAAGATTTTTTTTCTTAGAAAAAACTTCCCAATAATCTACTTTGAGTTTATTTTCAAACTCATCATAACTAATATTTGCCATTTTCTTGTTTTTTTCGGCCTTTATCCTGTTCGACGAGGAGGCCATGGCTTTAAAAAAAATAAATTCTATAAACTCAGATGTGCGGTAGTTATCCTGCAAAATCCGAGTGGCGTGAAAAAATGCTCTAGTTCCACGCTTTTCTTTATACTAATCACATGCAAGCATGTGGGAAATCAATTAATCCGAGATGGAAAAAGTGATCCATTCAGATGAATTGATTAGTAAATTGAATATATTATAGCACGTAAAGGTTAATTAAAGGTTAACGTCTATAGTTGTAAAATATTATTTTTAATAAAAACATTTAACCCCTTCACTTATCGCCAAATTGCTTTATATTAACAGCTCGTTAATTTTACTAAACATAATCGCACAAGCTGTCATTCAACACTTGTTGCGGGGTTATACAAAATAAAACATGGCTGAATCAAAATTTATTTCCGTAACAGGCGCAAAAGAACATAATTTAAAATCTGTAGATATTGACATTCCTAAAGACCAGCTAGTGGTTATCACTGGTATTTCTGGTTCTGGTAAGTCATCGCTTGCTTTTGATACAATTTACGCAGAAGGGCAACGCCGTTATGTTGAGTCACTTTCAGCATATGCCCGCCAGTTTTTAGAGCTTCAAAATAAACCTGATGTTGAACATATTACTGGTTTGTCTCCTGCAATTGCGATTGACCAAAAAACTACTTCTAAAAACCCACGTTCTACGGTTGCGACTATAACAGAAATATACGACTATATGCGTTTGCTTTTTGCTCGTATTGGTGTTCCATATTCTCCTGCAACTGGTAAGCCGATTGAGAAGCAGAGCGTCTCTCAAATGACTGATAAAATTCTTGAGCTTCCTGAAGGTACTAAAATTTATCTGCTTGCGCCAATCGTGCGTGGTGCAAAAGGTGAGCATATTCGTGAGCTTTTGAACTTGAAAAAGGACGGCTATACACGCGTTAAGATTGATGATGAAATTCATTCACTTGATGAAATTCCGCAAATTGATAAGCAGAAAAAACATAATATGGAAGTGATTGTTGATCGCTTGAAGATTGATTCTGAAATCGGTAATCGCCTTCCATCTTCAATTGAAACTTCATTAGGCCTTTCAAAGGGTCTTTTGCAAGTTGAAATTGTTAGCTTGCCAGATGACTATAAAGGTGAGCATAAAGAAGGTGAGATAATTACATTTTCAGAAAAATTTTCTTGCCCTGAATCTGGGTTTCAAATTCAAGAAATTGAACCTCGTATATTCTCATTCAACAGTCCATATGGTGCTTGTCCTGAATGTGACGGCCTTGGAACTGAGGTTTTTTACGATCCTGAATTAGTTATTCCAAATAGAACTCTTTCCATTAATGAAGGTGCAATTGCTCCTTGGGCTAATAGTAACAACAAAATGTATAATCAAACTTTGTCAGCGCTGGCAAAGCATTTCAAGTTTGATCTTGATGAAATTTTTTCTGAGCTTCCTGAGAAAATTCAAAACATTGTCACTTATGGTTCTGGAAAAGAGGAAATTACCTTTGAATATGACGATGGCCTTAGAACATACAAAGTTTCTCAACCATTTGAAGGTGTTATTCCTAACATGGAGCGTCGTGTTCATGAGGCAGATACATTCCATCTTCGTTCATCATTCGAAACATATGAAGGCGTTACAAATTGTAATGTTTGTAAAGGTTACAGGCTGAAAGCTGAAACTCTATGTATAAAGATTGCAGATCACCATATCGGTAATGTTTGTGAGAAAACAATTGATGACTGCTTAGACTGGTTTGAGGATCTGCATAAGCATCTTAGTAAAACTCATAATCAAATTGCAGAAAGAGTTATTAAAGAAATCCGTGAAAGGCTTCAATTCTTATATGATGTTGGTCTGGATTACCTAACGTTAAGCCGTAAATCTGGTACACTTTCTGGTGGTGAATCTCAGCGTATTAGGCTTGCATCTCAAATTGGTTCTGGTCTTTCTGGTGTACTTTATGTTCTGGATGAGCCTTCAATTGGTCTTCATCAGTGTGATAATGATAAACTAATTAAAACCCTTAAAAACCTTCGTGACCTTGGTAATACGGTTATTGTTGTTGAGCATGATGAAGATACTATGCGTGAAGCAAACTATCTTATCGATGTAGGGCCGGGTGCCGGCGTTCATGGTGGTCAAATTATTTCCAAAGGTACTCCTGAACAAGTTGCTAATGATCCAAATTCAATTACGGGGCAATATTTAAGTGGTAAGAAAGAAATTCCAATTCCAAAACGCCGCGTTCATGAAAAAGAGAAGTTTATTCGCTTAAATGGTGCGCGTTCAAATAACCTTCAAAGTGTAAGTTGTAAAATTCCAATCCGTAAATTTACAGCATTTACTGGTGTTTCTGGTTCGGGTAAATCTTCACTTGTTCTTCAAACGCTTTACAAAGCATCTGCGAAGTTTTTAAACGGTGCATATAAACAAGTTGCGGGGCCTTATGACTCTCTAACTGGTTTAGAATATGTGGATAAAGTAATTAAGATTGACCAATCTGCGATTGGGAGAACTCCTCGTTCAAACCCTGCTACATACACTGGAGCCTTTGGTTTTATTCGTGATTTATACGTTTCTACGCCAGAAGCAAAAGCGCGTGGTTATAAAGCTGGTCGCTTCAGTTTTAACGTTAAAGGTGGTCGTTGCGAAACATGTCAAGGTGATGGTGTAATAAAAATTGAGATGCATTTCCTCCCAGATGTATACGTTATCTGTGATTCTTGTAAAGGTCAGCGCTATAACCGTGAAACTCTTGAGATTAAATATAAGGGCAAAACTATTCACCAAATTTTGGATATGACAGTTGAGCAAGCGGAAGAATTTTTCCGTAAATTGCCATTAGTTCATGAGAAAATGAAAGCATTATTAGATGTTGGCTTGGGCTACATTAAACTAGGGCAATCAGCTACAACACTTTCTGGTGGTGAGGCGCAACGTATTAAGTTGGCAAAGGAATTATCGCGTAAATCAACTGGTAGAACACTTTATATTCTTGATGAGCCAACTACAGGTTTGCATTCGTCAGACATATCTAAACTACTTGAAGTTCTTCATAGGTTGGTGGATGTCGGTAATACTGTAGTGGTAATTGAACATAACTTGGATGTTATAAAAACAGCGGATTACGTTGTGGATGTAGGGCCGGGTGGTGGTTCAAAAGGTGGTTATATTGTTGGTGAGGGTACTCCTGAACAAATTGCAGAGCTTCCTGAGGAAAAAAGCCAAACTGGTAAATATCTTCGTAAAATTTTCGCTCGTCATAAAGAAAACGAAAAGAATAATAAAGCCGCTTAGGTTTTTTATTGTAAATTTTGTTAAGGTTTTTGAGTTATGAGTAATAATAAAAAAACATTTTTAGTTATAGAGAATAACTTGGAATACTCCAATGACCTTAAAGATTACCTTGAATCCAAGGGCTTTAATGTAATAATAAAGGATCGAATTGATGAGGAGTGTTTTAATTTAGTTGGTTTATATGAAGATAGATTTTTGAAGCCCACTAAAGAGGGGGCCAAGGTAGCGGGAGTTTTTTGTGATTTTGCACTTAATGAAAATACAAATGGTCTTACAGGTTTTATAAGGCCCATATGTAGGCTTGGAAAAGATTTTCAGGCTACTATGCCACCAATATTAGGTATTTCAATGGATGGCTCAAGTTATCAGTCAGGGATGTATAATGCATTTGAAAGTCCCTTTGGCTGTTATATTGGTGGGTTGTATAGAGATGTAAAAGGTCGTGAAAATTGGGCTCAGCAAACAGTAGACAAATTTATGGAGCACCCTAGATTCTTAGGGGTACCTAGTGCGCAGATGGCTCAATCTTATCAGGAATCATGTTATGAATTTTATGATGAAATTGATGACAGTAAAATAGGGAAGGGGCAGCAGCCTACTAGACCATTCTTTTAATTATTAAGTTCTTGTTTGCTGTGCTTATTTCGTGCACTCGTGATGACAAAATTTTTCAAATGCGATTGTCATATACTGAAAGATATAAGAGCATTATCATTCCTGTTTCTTAGTAAATGTGGGGCATACATCCTGATTTATACTTATTTTGTATAATCACAACCTACACATCTTCCTAAACCTCCTTCAGTCACAAAAGCTCAAGTTAATATTTAGTTAATTTTACTAGACGGAGAGAGAGTTATGGTAAAATTATCTCGACCAAATAGCTAAATTCTAAGAATTTACTTACCACGTGCTTATGTCCGTTTCTTGTAGTTTGCTTTTCGCAATCCCTCAGGAATGCGTGGAAGTAGCTTTTTGGTTGTTTTAAATCTAGTTAATTATTAAAATTAAAATTATGAAAAGAGAAATTGTTTTTCTCGAAGAGGTTGATGAGTTGGTTGTAATTTACAATCCCAACCAAGGTTCAACCCAAATTCAGTGCAAAGAATTTGGTAAGGTAGCCAAATTCAAACTTTTGACAACCATCCCAAGAGAGGTAGAGGTTTTTAACACTGACTTTGAAGACATTTACGGCGATTTGCGTCGGGTGTTAGTTGGTGATTTCCGTCTTGAGGACGACCCTGATTTTGAGAGGGGGAGTCGGGGTGGAAGCGAAGGGGAGCTTGAACCTGCTTAAGAACAAAACCCTAAGCTTGCAGCTAATAAACAATTTGTTAGCTAGAGTTAAGTATGCCTAACAGGTTTAGAATTGAATTTAAGAGTTTTGCTTTGAATGGTCTTGGTGCTAACGCATTATAGGACAAAAATCAAATCAAGCAGAAACTCTAATAATTCTTTTCTAGCCTGTTAGGCTTTTTGCTTTGTTATTTACTTCAAATCCTCTTCCTTGAAGCCATATTTTTCTGATAATTCCCGAATAAGAGCGTCGTTTGGTTTGTCACCCTTGCAGTGGCCAATTATCTCGCCGTAATCACTCAAACTTATAGACTCTTTATTATCTAATTTTTTTTGAAACTCAGATTTTTTAGCTTTGTTTACTAATAGATAGTAAAAATTAAGCTCTCCATTAGCATCATAGCCATTGAATTTATGTATATCAGACGCCTTTGACGCAATTATTTTATATTTAAAAGAGGTGGTCATTATTTTTCCAATGATTTGTCCGTTTCTACGGTGCCTAAATCTTCGTGTAGCTTAACTTTGTCACTTAAGCCTAAGGTTGCTCTTTCTATAATTTCTTGTCCCACATGTTTATATTCTTTACCTATTTCAGTTGCTCTATCATAATTGGTTTCTACATCATAAGGTGGTCCTAGCCTTTCTATTTTATCAATAGCAGCATCAACTAATTTATCTAAAACGCCTCCCTCACTTAAAAATTTTCCAGATAAGACTTCTAACGCTATAGTTTTTTCTTCAATGCTTGTATTGGGGTTTTTAATAATAGTTTGAATATTTATATCCTTGTCTGTTGGTGTGGTTATTGAGCTTTCGGGTGGATTATTTTTTTCAGTAGTTATATCAATATCTGGCAAACTACTTTTGCTCTTGGGCTCAACAAAACCTAATGTTCCATTATTTGATCTTTCAACTTTTAATGATATTTTTTCAAAATTAAATATTGATTGATTTGCTTCTGTAGTATCAAATATTGGTTCGGGTGGATTATTTTCAATTTTTATGCCAGCCATATCACTATAAATAGTTTTTTCTAAGTCTGCTTGTAAAGCATTGAATACGTCATTTAAAGTGTATTTTGAATTAATCTTTTCAATTCTTTCTCTGAAAACATTTGATGCTTGAGATATGAAATGAGATTTTTCATCATTTAGGCCGCTTATAGCATCACTGTTGTTTTGATTTTTGGTAATGTATTTTTCCGTTAACAAGTCTAACTTTGATTTTTGCTGGTCACTTTCTTCACTACCACCTGTAATATATTTTCTTTGTATTGCTTTAGCTTGATATACAGTTTCACACTCTTCTAGTTCTGACTTGAAACTAATAAATTGCTTTTGTTCCTCTATGCCTCCATGTATCAAATATTTTGCTTCTGCTCTGTAATCTATAAGAATGTTAGTTATTTCTTTGCCTTCAGCCATTACAAACTCTCCAAATTTATGCTTTTAATATATGATAAACTAAAAAAGTTAATAAACCGTTAATTGAAGATAAATAACTATCTTGCTGCTTTTTAACCCTAAAAAACCTCTCGTAAAAATTTTTTAGCAATTTCAATTCCATTTATATCAATCGAGTGCGGTAGGTGAGGGATGACACTAGTTTCAATATCAATCCCTAGTTCAGATAGATGTTCTTCCGCATATACACTTCTATCAAATGGAACAACTGGGTCAGCTTCACCATGAACAAGGCAAACCTTTGGCTTGCTAGTTATTTCAGCTTCTTCAAGTTGGTTTGCAATCATCCCGCCACTAAAGCCCATCATGCCGGCAAGCTGTTTACCTTCTCCCATTCTAAGTGCTGTGTGAAGGGCTGTCATGCAGCCTTGTGAAAATCCTGCTAGAACTATATCTGAGTAATTTAAGTTAAATCTTTCTTTTACTTCATCAATAAAGTTTTTCAAATTATCACTTGCTACTTCCACGCCAGCCTTAAGTTGTGGATAGCTTCTGTCCCAAAGTGAAAACCATTGATATCCATAACTTCCATTAACGCTCATGCTTCCATCCTCATATTGCTCTGATCCGTTTGGGCATATAAAATAACAATCCTCTACTGCATCTGCAAGGTGGGGAACTATACCCATCATGTTTTCGCCATCTGCTCCAACGCCGTGCAAAATTATAACTGCTCTTTTTGGTTTTTCGCCAGATTGAGGAAAATATTCAGGGCCATTTAAACTTTTGTAATTACTTATTTCATTCATTTATTTTCTCTTTTTCTTTTAAGTTTTTTTCTAAAGGGTTTTTGTATGTTTGCCAGTGTGTTTTGTCACTAAATCCATATTTTTTATAGCATTTATCAAGTCTCATCTTTCCCTTTAACCTTTCCTGCTTACAATATGCCTTAGTTTTGTCAAATTTATCTATAATTTTGCTTTTATTATAAATACATAAAAGTTGATCTTGTTTTAAATGGGTGAAGTCTTTTTCGCAAAGGCTAGTTACTTCAAGCCAATTAGTGGTGTTAGGGGTAATGCCTTCGCGCTTTAGAAGGCGTTTAACATGCTCGTCATTCTCAAGCGATAAAACTTCATACTGTTCAACTAGGACATCATCTTTGGCAATGATAATTTCAAACTCCTTATTTTCTGAGCTTGAAAATGAGTAATCTGCATAAAAAAACACGCAAAGCAGGTATAATAAAAAGTGCTTTACGTATTTTTTTATAATTTCCAAATCTATTATTTATTACTTAGCTATTTTAAAAGTACCTGCAATTTCAACTGCTGCACCTAACGGTAAGCTTGCTGTGCCAAATGCTGCCCTAGTGTGTGAGCCACGTTCATCGCCGAAAACCTCAACAAACAAATCACTAGCCCCATTTGCAACTAAATGCTGTTCGTTAAAATCAGGGGTGCTTGCAACCAAAACTTGTAAGTGTAAAACCTTATCAAGCTTTGCCAAATTTCCACTGCAAGCTTCTTTGATGCAGGCAATTAAGTTAATGGCACAGTTTCTAGCAGCAATTTGTGCTTCTTCAACGCTGACATTTTTTCCTAATAAACCTTTATGGCTAAGTTTTCCATCTTCAAAAGGGAGTTGGCCAGAAACATAAACTGTATTATCGCTAACTACAAATGGCACATAAGCCGCCGCAGGAGACGCAACATCAGGTATTTTTATGCCTAATTCTTCAATTTTGTCATGTGGGTTTACTGGGTTATCAATCATTTAAACTCTCTCTATTTTATTAGTTAAATTACTAATACTTAATATAGTTATAAACCCCTTATCATCAAGGCAATTATATGGATAAATTATGGATCTATTTTAGTGGGTTCATGAAACATTAACTATGAAAAATGAGCAAATTATTTTTGATATTCCCTTCTCTTGGGGAAAGAATAGTAAAGGAACCGTAAGGTTCCATTACGACGCTAGTGAAGGACCCACGATTGGGGGACGAGTATCGGTAATGGCGATGACGCCATATGCCGAGAAAATTGTGGACATTATGTCCCAAACGGCGGAGATATTTGTTCACAAAGAAGATCTCTTGGACCCCGCATTGCGGGCGACAAGCCATCTTTGGCTTGGCATTAACCCCAGGTACAAAAAGATGGTGTATATGACGATGGAGCTGCCAAACCTGCTCTTTCTTGAAAGAGCCTTCTGGGAGAAGCATGGAGGCTTCTTTAAATACGACAAAAGGAAGTTGAAAGACTTCCTTGATCTGGCCATCCAGGGTGAATGCCAGCGCCAAGCAAGCGTAAGCAAGAGAACCATGGCCTACGCCCCTTGGTGGAAAAGGGTGCTAAACAACTGGATATAGAGATAGGGTACCCTATAAGATTAAATCTTACCTCCTTGCATTTATGCAGGGGGGTCTCTTTTTGTCTAAATTATGTCATTTAGGCTATTAACTAAGCAATTGATTAGTTGTTTATATTCTCGTCCTAATCATCTTCTAAAAAGCCTTTTATTCCAATGGCTAAATCTAAAAATGTAAAGCGATTTCTAAGGTATGGGGCGAACTCAACAGCCTCTTGAAAGTCATCATGGTCCCATGCTAAATGTTTATATGTATATGGGCCACTTACGCTTTTAATGATCTTCTCCATTTCTTCAGCTTCAATTGAAAAATCAGATATTTCTTTGCGGATATCATCCCATTTTTCGGCAAGAATTCCATTTATCTTGCTCAAGCGTGATCCATTAATTTCTTTTTGTGAGCATTCATGCAGAAATTCTGCGCCCATTTCCGCGCCGAAATGTTTATATAATGGTGCTTCGCTATGTAAAATAGGGTGGAGTTTAAGATCCTCAATATTTAAAATTTGCCTTTGTAACTTCGCCATTGCAATGCTTGTAACTGCAATTTGCTCGCCGTGATATGTATGTGGATTTTTTTCACCAAAAATCATTTCCATATAATGTGCAATTAAATGCTCACCTTGGCTTGCTGGGTTGCTGCTGCCCGCAATATACATGCTAAGGCCTGAAACTATTAATGTTTCCATCAGGCTCTTTATTGCATTATAATCCCTATCTAAAAGTTTTCCTGATTTTTTAAATAGTTCCGCTTCGCAATCTTTTAAAATATCAAAGCAGACGGGGTTATATTCTGTGCCTAATAAATAATGTGAAAGCAACCAATCTGCTTGTGCTGTAGGCCTTGCTAAGCTATCTCCAAGTCCAGAAATTATTAGCCTATGCGGTGCTTGCACTAAAATATCTACATCCGCAAATACTGCTTTTGGTAAATGTGCGGGAAGAGACTTCTTAATACCCTCAACTTCAATTGATGCATTTGCTGAAGTGAATCCGTTGACGGATGGGCAGGTTGGAACGGAAATATAACTCTTGCTGTTTTTAAAGCTTGCGAACTTGCATAAATCATTAATTGTACCGCCACCAACTGCGATTATAAGGTCGGAATTAGCGGTGAATGCGTGTAAAAACTCAACATTATCCATGTTTGAATTAACGTTGTCAGGAAGCACGACTGATGAAACTTCAAAAAGCCTACATAAATTCCTTTCGACTTCCGCACCGGCTGCAAAATGGGTGTTTTCATCACTAACAACGGCAACCTTGGTTTTTTTATTGTAGGTTTTTATGCCTTGCAAATATTCATATAACTTAGATAGGCTATCACTTTCAATGGATATCACATCTATCGGTATTGATATAAAATCATCACTTAAAGGATTTTTTATTTTTCCTTCAGTTAATTTGTTGATGATATTATTTTTCATGTTATCTTCCATTCCATGATCAAAAAAATTGTAATTTTCTCGTTAGTTTGTCTCTTATTAATCTCGGATAATAGAGTTCAAGCTGCAACATCGGAAGGCTTTTCCACTTGGTTAAACCAAATTAAGTTAAAAGCAATTACGCAAGGTATCTCAAGAGCAACAATTGAAAAAGCTTTTAAAGATATTTCTTACAAAGAAAAAGTAGTTAGTCTTGATAAAAAGCAGCCAGAGAAAACTATAATGTTTGCTGGTTATAAGCAAAAAATGATTCCTGATTTTAGGGTGCAGCAGGCCCGAAAAAGATTGCAGGATAATTATACAT
>CAYGRX010000014.1:10570-18243 GCA_964352365.1 uncultured Rickettsiales bacterium | reverse complement strand
GGGTAATGTCATCAAAAGAAAAATCTTTTGGGTTTTGTTTGTTTTTCGTTTTAGGCTGGGCATCACTAATTTTTTGAAGCTCATCAAAATCTAGCCTTATAGTTTCAGCTGAAAGATTATTCACGCTTGTTCTTCCTCTAAATAAATCTAAGGGAAGAAAAGAAAAATCAAAATTTTCTACATATATTAGCTCGGTGTTACCAAGGCTAATTTTTAAATTGTCGAACTTCAAATTCTTTAAAGACTCTGATTTTATTCCATTTAATTCAATGGCATAGTCACTATTGTCACTAACTAACAGTGCTGCTTTTTTTAGGGCATATTCCCTGCCAGCATCAATGAAAATCAGAAGCAATAACAATGTTGCAACAAACAAAATTACGAAAGAAGAAATTGAAAAAATTCTTCCAATAAATTTATAAAAAGTTTTTTTACTAAAGATATTTTTCATTAGAATGCCTGCCCAATACTGATATAAAATTGGTAAGAGCTATCAATGCCATCTCTTTTATTCATTGGGAAGGCAATATCGAATCTTATTGGTGCAAAGCTAGTGTAATATCTAGCGCCAAAACCATAAGCAAATCTTAGGTCTTTACTAAAATCTGCTACATTAGAATCAAAACTATTACCCCCATCTAAAAAGACTACTCCTCCCCAATTCTCAGTAAATTTTAATCTAGTTTCTAGAGATAGGTCTATATAGGATCTTCCGCCAATTGGGTCTGCATTTGCATCCAGTTCGCCCAATTTTTGATATTCATAACCTCTAACTGACCCACTACCTCCAGAATAGAACCTTTCATCCGCTGGTATATCTAAGGTTTTTTGTCCCCAAATTGAGCCAGTTGAAAATTTTCCTGCTATAATAGGGCTTAGATCACTTTTATATATTTTATAGTAATATTTCGCTCCAAGTTGAGTTTTAAAAAAGCTAGTGGATTTATCAAATAAGTCAAAATAAGGGGATAATGCTAAAGTTAGTGAGTAACCTTTTATTGGGTTTAGAATATCGTTTCTAGTATCATAATTTAGCTCGTTGGGCAGAGAAATTAGGCCATAAGTATCAGTTGATCCACTATCATCTACCCTTGAATATTTAAATTGTGTTCCGCTATTAACAGTTAGTTGCTTTGAAATCTCTCTTTCAACTTTTGCAGATAAAGTTAAACTACGAGAATCGTATGAATCCAAATCCTCTTTTGCTAGCTCTGCATCAATTATTAGATTTTGGTTTGCTCGGTAAAAATTAGGTATGTTGTAACTTGCTTCTATATTTTGTTCAAAATTAGAAACTCGACTACCTATTTTTAGTTTTTCTGCACTTCCAAATAAATTCCTGTGCTCCCAGCCAACTGAAAATATTCCACCTTCATCAGATTTTAAACCAATTCCAGTTTCAATAGTTTTATTTTTCTTTTCTGTAACATTAAAAATAACGTTAACAAGCCCATTATCTTTAGTTAGTTTTATATCTACGGTGCTAATTAGACCAGTTTCAAAAAGATTTAATTTTGTTTGTTCAATTTTTTTTCTTTTAAAACATTCATTATTTTTAAAAGTTATTTTTCGGTCCAGATATTTTTCTTTTATAGTTTTTAAGCCAGTGAAGCTTACTTCGCCAAATTTTACCTCTTCACTATTTTCAACTTTTAAAACTAATTCAGCTTTTTGATTTCGGTGAATAACAAGTGCTTCATAGCTAACGTTTATTTTCCAAAGACACTTATTTTCTTCTATAATATTATCTAGCTTTTTAATAGAATCTAAAACATCTTGTGCTTTGAATTTATTTCCAACACTTAGCCCTAGCTCTTTAATTGTTGGCAGTCCATCTAAGTTGGAAACTAAATCAACCTTTGCTATTTTATATACTTCTCCTGCATCAACGTGGTAATAAATTTTATTATCTTTTAATTCGCCTTTAATTTTAAAGTCATAATATCCATTAGCCTTCAAGCTATCTTCAATGATTATTTTTTCTTGCTTAATTTTTGTATCTTTTGAAATTTCTCTTTGAGATAGTTCTAGGGCTTTTCTTTGTAAGTTTAGGTTTTCTATTAATTCATTTCTTAATTCTGTATTTTTATCTTCCAAAGTTAAATTTATTTCATCTCCCCAATCCAAAATTGCAAAGCTATATGCTGGCATATTACAATTCAGCAATACACAAATATTGCACAAAAGGTATAATAGGGTAAATTTATAAATCTGGTTTTTCACTTTGGGTGATCTAGCTAAGTATATTTATTATTAACTTAATTAACTAAACTTTTAATATTGAAATGTTAAGTTATTATAACACCTCCATTACCTATAAAATGCTATCTCGACTGACAACAGACATGATTAGATTTTTATAGTTAAGAAAGATTTCCTTCATAATATTAATGTTGAATATGAACCTTAATAAGTTATGCTTTTTTCATAAAAAATAATTGGATTAAATATGAAAACAAAAGCAGCAATTGCTATAAAAGCAGGTGAACCTCTTAAGATTGTCGAGTTAGACTTAGAAGGCCCAAAAGCAGGTGAAGTGTTAATTGAAATTAAGGCAACAGGTGTTTGCCATACTGATGCATTCACTCTTTCTGGTGATGATCCTGAAGGCGAATTTCCTGTGGTTCTAGGACATGAAGGTGCTGGCATTGTTAAAGAAATAGGTGAAGGGGTTACTTCGGTTGAAGTTGGAGATCATGTAATTGCGCTTTATACTCCTGAATGTAGAGAATGTGATTTTTGTTTAAACCCAAAAACTAACCTATGTCAAAAAATTCGTTCCACACAAGGAAAGGGGCTTATGCCTGATGGAACTTCCCGTTTTAGTTTGAATGGTAAGCCAGTTCTTCATTATATGGGGTGCTCAACTTTTTCAAATTACACTGTGCTTCCTGAAATAGCGGTTGCAAAAGTTCGTAAAGACGCGCCTTTTGATAAAATTTGCTACATAGGTTGTGGTGTAACAACTGGGGTTGGTGCTGTTGCCTTTGATGCTAAAGTTGAGCCTGGCTCAACAGTTGCTGTGTTCGGTTTGGGGGGTATTGGTTTAAATGTAATTCAGGGCGCTAAAATGGTTGGTGCTACAAAAATTATTGGAATTGATATAAATAATGATAGGCGTGAAATTGCTGAGAAATTCGGTATGACTGATTTCATAAACCCTAATGACTTTGAAAACATAGTTGATAAAATTGTAGAAATGACAAATGGAGGTGTTGATTATAGTTTTGAGTGTATTGGTAATGTAGAGGTTATGCGTCAGGCGCTGGAAAGTTGTCATAAGGGCTGGGGGGAAAGTATAATTATTGGTGTTGCTGGTGCGGGTAAGGAGATTTCAACTCGCCCATTCCAACTTGTGACTGGTCGCGTTTGGCGTGGTTCTGCCTTTGGTGGAGCAAGGGGTAGAACGGATGTGCCGAAAATTGTTGATTGGTATATGGATGGTAAGATTAATATTGATGATCTAATAACTCATAAAATGCCATTGGAAGATATTAATAAGGCTTTTGATTTAATGCATGAGGGGAAGTCGATCCGCTCTGTGATTGAATTTTAAAAACAATGGGTTATTTAATGAAATTAATCTCGTGTAATAAGTGCCATGATGGCGAGGTGAAAGTTTTTTCGCACCAAAGTACACAAACAAATTGTGAAATGAACTTTGGTATATTTTTGCCTCCTAATGAAAATGTTAAATCTGAAAAAATTCCATATTTATTGTTTCTTTCAGGTCTAACTTGTACGCAAGATAATTTTATTAGCAAAGCTGGGGCATTTAAAAAAGCCTCAGAACTTGGTATGGCAATTTTAATTCCTGATACCTCACCACGTGGTGAGAGCGTGGCTAATGATGATGGTTATGATTTGGGGCAGGGTGCAGGTTTTTATATAGACGCAAAGCAAACTCCTTGGTCTAAAAATTTTAAAATGGAAAGTTACTTAATTCAGGAGTTACTGCCTTTGGCTGAAATTGAATTTGGTTTGGATTCAAACAAAAAGTCAATCTCGGGACATTCAATGGGTGGACATGGAGCTCTTACATTGCATTATAAACATCCTGAAAAATTCGTTTCATGTTCAGCATTTTCGCCAATAGTTGCTCCTGCTCAAGTACCGTGGGGTGAGAAGGCTTTTTCTGCTTATATAGGAGGTGATAAGAATGAATGGAAAATACATGATGCCAGTGAGCTTGCAAAACAGGCAAAGGGAAAAATATTAGATATTGAAATATTAATTGACCAAGGTTTAGACGACCAGTTTTTAATTGAGCAACTTAAGCCTGATATTTTTGAAGAAGCTTGCAAGCAATCAGGCCAAAAATTAAACCTTCGTAAACATGAAGGGTATGATCATAGCTACTTTTTTATCCAAACATTTATTGAAGACCATTTAAAGTTTCATGCTGAGAAAATGTTAAAGAGATAGATTGCTTAATATTTATTAAGCTTTTGCAATTCAACTAAACCTCTGCACTTCAAACAAAAAAAGCCCCTTAAATTATTAGTTTAAGGGGCTTTATATTTAATTACTTAAGATAGTAACTTGTGAAATTTATTACTAGAATAAGAAAGAAACGCCGAATTGAACATATCCACCATTATCTCCACGTCTAGATGCATTAGCATAACCAGCAGAAACACTACCTTTAACATCTTCTCCAAGAGCTATATCACTAATGAATGCGCCATAACGCTGTTGGTCATAAGACTCACTACCTAAAGCGATAAATTCAGGGCCAAATTTGAAACCACATCCACAACCAAAACCAAGTCTGTTTTGTGACCAGTAAGTATCAAATGCACCAGAATAACTGCCTGCAATATCAAAATCAATATTATCACTAATATCTATAACTGCCTCTAACAAACCTTTTGCTTCAGTTTCATAGCCTTGAACTCTGTTGTTAGGGTCAGCTGGAGTAAGCTCATGATTTTGGTGATCTACACCAGCATATGCTGTTATACGAGTGAAACCAAGTGTATCAAAAAGTTGGTAACCTACCATTGCTTCAACTGATCTAGTGTCAGCATTAACATCAGTGTTGCCAACTCTTGAATAGTCATATGAACCTCTCGCAGCAACAGCTCTAAGTAAAACACCATCTTCACTTATGCTACCGAATGGTGCAACAACACCTCCTGCATAGAAATAGTTAGAATTTTTATCAAAGCTCATTCCTGTGAAAATAAGAGTGTTATTATCAGCTTGGGCAATTGATGCAGCTCCAATAATTGCAATAGAAGTGGTAGTTAATAGTTTTTTTAACATTGATATGACCTGTATATTTAAATTATTAACATTTTTCTAATAATATTAATAAGGAATGTCCAGATATTAATTTATCTCGTTTTGAATATTTTTAGCAACCATTAAAGCTAGTGCCGCAATAGTTAGTGTTGGGCTTGCAACGCTACCCGAAGGAAAGGTCGATGAGCTAGATATATATAAGTTTGTGTGATCATGAGTTTTGCAGTTTTTATCCACTACGGAGTTATTTGGGTTGTTGCCCATAATAGTCATGCCCATTAAATGATGGTGGGAATGCGGTTTGCCAAAATTAATAATCTTTGCACCTAAAGCTTCAGTGGCTTTAGTTATATTCTCTCTAATTTTTTCAAAGCTCTTTGTTTCATAGTTACTGAATGAATAATATAGTTTCATTTTTGGGTTGCCTGTGGAGTCTAAATCTTCCCAATCAAGTTCAATTCCATTCTTGTAGTCTGGAAGTTGTTCAGCTAAAGCGGTTAAAGTTACTTGTTTTTTGATGTTGTCTCTCAACTTATCATTTAAATCTTTTGTATTAACTTTAGAATTTAATGCTTCATTTGCAATATTATGAATATTTAATTTGTTTTCAACGCTTAGAATCCAGCTTGCATAATCCCTTCTAGTATCTCCATGTCTAAATTTATAACTAGTAATTTTATTGTTTGGGCCACGGCCTGAGAAAATATTCTCTGGCATTTTTATAACTACATCTATTCCTGGGTGGTCAAAGAAATTTCTACCAACCATACCAGAGCTATTTGCTAAGCCGTTTGGGTAATTTTTATTTTTACTCATTAATAGAAGCTTTGCAGACTCAATTCCATTTGCAGCTATCACAAAATATTTTCCCTTAATTTTTAATTTTGTGCCATTAGTTGTTTTAGCAATTGCACTGATAATTTTTCCATTTTCGTCGCTTTCTAACCTATCAACCCTTGTGTTATCAAGAAGGGTTGCGCCATTATCAACCGCCTTTTTCGCATGAATTGAGCCATTATACATTGCTCCGCTGGGGCATATAGGGGTGCAGGTTCCAAAGCCAGCGCATTTTGGTCTGTCTCCTTCATTTGAGCTATTAATTGCGATTGGTTTTGTAATAAAAGATATTCCAATCTTTTTCAGCCCGTCTTCTATTTTTTTATCTGCATAGCTTTTTGTTAATGCTGGAAATGGATATGGCTCTAGTTTCGGTGCTCCTGTTTCTTGCTTATGATCACCCGCAACGCCTATTTCATTTTCAGCCTTAGTATAATATGGTTCAATGGTTTTATAATCAATTGGCCAATCTCTACCAACTCCATAGTTAGTTTTAATTTTAAAATCTTCTGGTGAAAATCTCATGCAAGCTCCACCCCAGTGCCAAGTAGTTCCGCCTACGCCGCGCAAATATTCAATTTTTGCTTTTTCAGGGCCAACTTGTTTAATATAGCTGTCATTATCGTCTCCCCAATCAGGTCGTGGTGCAAATTTGCTATTAGGGAAGCCTGCTGAGTTATCTAATTTGTCAGTTCCTGTGAAGTTATTTACAATCTCTTGTCTATCAAAATGCTTTCCAGCCTCAACAATAATTACCTTCAAACCATTTTTTGCTAATTCATAACCGCAAATTGAGCCACCTACGCCAGACCCAATAATAACAATATCTGTTTCTATAGTTTTCAAACCTTTAAACTCCTTGGTTCTTCTTCCCAGCTATTGAATCCCCCAGCTTCAATGAATGGAATTGGAATTATGTCATTTATAAGTTGATGTTGTAGTGCAAATTCATATGTAATTCTTTTAGTGGGTCTTTCTTGATGATAGTAAACTCCTAAATACCACGTGGTTAGAAGATGGTTTGTAAACCATTTTTCTCCATCATTTAGTTTAATTTTTTGGGAGTTCGGGTTTGAAAAATTCTGAACTAATTTATTATATAATGAAATAATATGTTCTTTCCCCCAAGGCTCGGAAATAAAAACTTTATACATATCTGCAACTGTGTCAGCATCTAAATGTTTTTGCAGCGTAACCATTTTAGAAAGATCTTCAAAAATTTTCACATTTAAGTTTTTTAATGTAACTTTGTTTTGGTTAGAAATTTTTATAATTGTATCGTCATTTGCAAACACTTTGATATATGGTGAAACTAAGCTTGATAAGCCAACGGCTAATAAGCCCTTTACTATATCTCTTCTGGATATTTTAATATTATTTGTCATTTGCTTCAAATAATTGACAAGTGAAATTACATACATTACTTCATACAGCCTTATAAATGAAAGCCAATATAAATGCTTGAGCATTCTGCAAAAAATGTAATGCCTGTTTCTATCTCAGAACAAATCAATAATAGATTTGAGAGGAATAAGGTTAGACGAAATATTTCCTCAATTTTATTTGTTGTCACTTATCTAATCTATCTC
>CAYGRX010000014.1:335-10560 GCA_964352365.1 uncultured Rickettsiales bacterium | reverse complement strand
CTCATGGCTTATTACAATTTTGAGTGAAAATTCAATGACTCTCTCTGTTATTTATTTTATTGCGGAAGTAATTACATTTCTACTTGGATTTGTAGTTATAACCTCATCCATAAATTATAAATTTAGAAAGCCGATACCAGCACCTAAGGGGAAAACTGTTGATGTTCTTCTCCCTGTTTATCTTGAGCCGGTTGATATGATTCGTAGAACAATTATAGCGGCAAGGAATATTGACTACCCTCATGGTACAATTGTTCTTGATGACGGGCAAAGAGATGAAGTAAAAAAAATTGCCCAAGAGCTTGGTGTTAAATATTATTCACGTACCGAACATATAAACGCAAAGGCAGGAAATTTAAATTACGGCTTGCAGTTTAGTAAAGCAGAATTTTTCTTAGTTTTTGATGCTGATTTTATAGCTCTTCCTCATTCAATTGATGCTCTATTAGGGTTTTTTGAAGATGAAGAAGTTGCTTTAGCTCAAGCTCCTCAAGATTACTATAATATGGATGGCTTCCAATATATGAATACAAAAAATGGGAAATTATGGAATGATCAAAGCCATTTTTTCAATATTGGCCAGCAATGTAAAGATAATTATAACGGTAGTAGTTGTGTTGGAACATGCGTAATGTATAGGCGAAGTAAAATAGATGAAATTGGCGGGATTCCTTTCACGACAGTTACTGAAGATATTCACACTTCAATCAAGCTACAAAAACATGGTTATAAAGTGGTTTATCTAAATGAGCGTATTGCTTATGGTGAAGCATCTCCCGATTTGAAGGAGTATTATAAAACCCGTCATCGTTGGGGCAATGGTAACCTTCATGCTTTCAAACATGAAAATGTCGCCTTTACAAAAGATTTAACTTTTAAACAAAGATGGTCTTATACTTCAATGGGTATGGTTTATGCCGAAGGTTGGCAGCAATTATTAGTTTTTTTAATTCCAATACTCACGTTAATTTTTGGTCTTCAGCCATTTGAAATAACTATTTTTAATATTTTGATAGTATTGTTATTTCCATTGTTTAGTTATGTTTTTTTACAAGAGTCAGGCATAGGTTACTATCGTTTTTGGCCAAATGAAATATTAGCGATGTCAAGATGGCCAATTGGTATAATATCTTGCAGTGGCCTTTTTGGTAAAACAATACCTTGGCGTACATCTACCAAAAACATTAAAGCTAAAGTTCATTGGGATTTAATGTTTCCCCAAATCGGGGTTATGATAGTAAGTATAGTAGCTCTAACCTATGCTATATCCAGAGTAAGCCTAGATTTTCAGGCAGGTCCTTTATTTGAATTATTATATATAATATTTACTGAGTTTAGATACCCTTATGAAATTGATATCAACGCAATTTTTGGCGCTGGTTATACTGTAGATTTAGTTATGATAGCGGGTTTCTGGGCTTGCTATAACATAGCTAAAGTTATTTATTTTATTTGCAAAGTTTTGAAAAATGCTAAAAATTCTAATGCATTTTATCGCTTTGAGGTTCCAATTCCTATCATAACCTCATCTGGAGAGTTTGGTCGCACTAACAAAATTTCAGAAACTTGGGTTAGTTATGAAATATACGGTCAAAATAAAACTGAAATAGGCTCTAAAGTTAACATAACTATAGTTCTTCCTTCTGGTGAGCTAGACATAGCTTTGAAAATAGAAAAAACTGAAGTAAATAAATCAGGTAACACACTAATAGAAGGTAGTTTTGAGTGGGGTAATTCTTACGAAAAAAGAGATGTACTAGCTAATAGCCTTTATTCAGTAGATTGGCATAGGGAATTTTTAGATCACCAATCATATTTTTCAACTCCACTTGATTTTCTTTCCCGTCTATTTTTTATTAATAATAAAATGGATAAAGAACAGTCCAGTAAAAACTGGAGTCCAATTCTTTTAAATAAAGGTGATAGTAACAAGCCAATATATTCCGTAATTTCCCGATTTAAAAAAGCCCCTAAAAATGCATCTTTGATAACATTTTCTGATCTAAAAATTGGCACAGAATATACGGCGCAAGAACTTGCTAGTAACTTCCAGCAGAATATATCTTTTAAAGTTATTGAGCAAAAGCCAATTGCATCACTTTCACAAAAGGGTTTGGATGGTGTTGAATTTAAAAACTTCTTGATTGAAGTTTATTAACAAGTCTAAATTAATCATTTAAATAATAAATTATTCTAGCTTCTATTTTTCTCTAGAATCCCTATAAGGGTAGAAAAATATATAAACTCAGAAAAATTAAACATGTTATCACTTAAAAATATTACATACCGTATTGCAGGCAGAACCTTATTAGAAGAGGCTAATTTACAAGTTAATGAAGGATATCACCTAGGTTTGGTTGGTCCAAATGGTACTGGTAAATCAACATTATTTAATTTAATTGATGGTGAGATAGAGCTTGATAATGGTGAAATTGAAATTGCTCCAAAAACTACGCTTGGTCGTGTTAGACAAGATTTGCCAGATGATGATACAAGTTTACTAGATATAGTATTAGCAGCTGATACTGAGCGTGCAAGCTTACTAGCGGAAGTTGAAACTGCAACAGATACACAAAGAATTTGCGATATTTATACTCGCTTGGGGGATATCAATGCCTATGAGGCGCCAGTAAATGCTTCAATAATTTTGAGTGGTTTGGGTTTTGATATTGATGCTCAAGCACAGCCAATAAGTAGTTTTTCTGGTGGTTGGAGAATGCGTGTAGCACTTGCAGCTGCGTTGTTTATGGCGCCAGATTTATTACTGCTAGATGAGCCAACAAACCATTTAGATTTTGAAGCAATAATTTGGCTGGAAAATTACCTGCAAAACTACCCAAAAACATACATTATTATAAGTCATGACAGAGAAGTTTTGAACAAAACCTGCACTCATATTGCTCATTTAGATCAACTCCAGCTTGAAGTGTATAAAGGTAATTATGACGAATTTGAAACACGTCGTGCGCAAAAGCAATATAACCAACAAGCTTTGTTTGAAAAGCAGCAAGCACATAAAAAACGCGCAATGGATTTTGTGAATAAGTTTGGAGCAAAGGCAAGTAAAGCAAGCCAAGCTCAGAGTCGTTTGAAAATGCTCGAAAAAATGGACTTTGTTGATGCAATTATTGCTGAGCGTTCAACTTCTTTCATCTTTCCACAGCCAGAGCCACTCGGGTCACCAATTATAACGGTTAAAAAAGTTGATATTGGTTATGAGGAGGGTAAGCCAGTGCTAAGCAATTTAGATTTTCGTATTGATCAGGAAGATAGAATAGGGTTGCTGGGTGCAAATGGTAACGGTAAATCAACACTTATAAAACTTCTTTCTGGCAAGCTAAAAGAAATGGCGGGTAAATATGACCCTGATACCAAACTTAGAATTGGTTATTTTGCGCAACATCAATCTGATGAAATGGATACTAACTTAACTCCATATGAAACTATGCGTGATTTTGTGAAAGATGTTCCGGAACACAATATACGCGCGATGTTGGGTAAATTTGGCTTTAATAAAAGTAAGGCGGATACTAAAATTTCTGAACTTTCAGGCGGTGAGAAAGCGAGGCTATTATTCTGCATGATGAGTTATGATGCACCACATATTATGTTGCTAGATGAGCCAACAAACCATTTGGACATGGACGCCCGTGGAGCATTAACTCAAGCTTTAAATAACTATGATGGCTGCGTGATTTTAGTTAGTCATGATCCGCATTTAGTTGAGGCCGTAGTGGATCAATTATGGTTGGTTAGTGATGGCGGTGTAAAGCAATTTGATGGTGATTTGGAGGAGTATAAAAAATTAGTTATTGAGCAACGTAAAAATGAACGTTCTGGGGCTAAAAAAGACAAGAAAGAAAAAAAGGACAATAAAAAGAAGAAAAAATCAAACTCTGCAAATTCAAAAATTGATAAAGAGCTTCAAAAAGCAGAGCGTGAGTTAGAGCGTTTAAGTAAGCGTGTTCAAGATATTGAAAATGAAATGGCCTCAGACCACGCGATTAAAAACTCTAGCTTTATGAATGATTTAACTAAGCAATATAAAATTGCTAAAGAAGAATTTGAAGCATCGGAGAATACTTGGCTGGAGCTTTCAGAAAAAATAGCATAGTTTGATAATATATGTCATCAAAACTTAAAAATAGTGAAATTGAGTTAACATCACAATTTGATGAAGCTTTTGATATTTTAGAAAATACAGAGCAAAATCTTTTTATTACTGGTAAGGCGGGGACGGGTAAAACCACATTCTTAGATTACTTTCGTAATAATACTGAAAAAAATGTCGTGGTAGTTGCTCCAACTGGCATTTCAGCAATCAACGTAAAAGGGCAAACAATCCACTCTTTTTTTCGTTTTAAACCTAGGTTTTTAGATGTTCAGACTATTGGTCGTGCGCGTAAAGATCTTCGTAAATTATATAACAAAATTGATATCCTAATTATTGATGAAATTTCAATGGTGCGTGCTGATATGTTTGATGCGATTGAAAGATTTTTAATGATTAATGGCAAGGATTCAGGCTTACCCTTTGGTGGTGTTCAAATTTGTATCATTGGGGATTTATTCCAGCTTCCACCAGTTTTAACTCATAATGAAAAAGACCTGTTCTATAGTGAATATAACAGCCCTTACTTTTTCAGTGCAAATTCCTTCAATAAAAAGGATTTTACATTTATTGAATTTGATAAAATCTTTAGGCAATCTGAAAGAAATTTTATCAATCTCCTTAATAAAATACGTGATGGAAGCCTTGATCACCAATCTCTAACTGAAATTAATGCCAGAGTAGATAACTCTCAAGTTAGTGATGATACAATAATACTTTGTGCTACAAATAAGGTCGCGGATAACGTAAATGAATATCGTTTAAAGCAAATTGATAAACCTGCTTTTGAGTTTGACAGCGTTGCCACAGGAGATTTTAAAGTTAGCACGCAACTTCCAGCTCCCTCGCTTCTTACTTTGAAGGTAGGCACACAAGTTATGTTCCTCCGTAACGATAAAGATAAGCGCTGGGTAAATGGTTCTATTGGTACAATAACTAAGCTTGATAAAAAAACCGTACATGTTCTGGCAAATGGTGAGGAATATGAAATTGTTCCTGACCAATGGGATATGATAAAATATGAGTATGATGAAGAAAAAGATAAAGTTTCTGAAGTTGTAAAAGGTACCTTCAAACAGCTTCCATTGCAGCTTGCTTGGGCAATTACCATTCACAAAAGTCAGAGTAAAACTTTTGACAAAGTAGTGGTGGATTTAGGTTATGGAGCATTCGCGTCAGGTCAAACATATGTCGCCCTTAGTCGTTGTAGAACATTTGAAGGCTTGACACTCCGCAAGCCGATCAAAGCAGGTGATGTTATAATTGATAAAACCGTAGTGGATTTTTTGAATAATTATTAGTAGAATTTACTAAGTAAATTTTGAATGTTAATTAACTCAATTAACATTTGCAATGCATCATTTCAGATAGCTATATCGCATTGATATTATTTACTTTCTTGCATATATCGCATTAATAGCGTAGATAGGGCTTCAATCATGATGACGCATAATGCGCAAAATGGAATTAAATGGAAAATACTAAATGACAGAATTTCACGGGGTTCTACCCAAATTCAACCAAACACTTACTAAGCGTGGATACGAAAAACTTACAACAGTTCAAAAAGCAGTAATTGTTGACGAATTAACTAATGAAGATTTACTTGTTTCGGCTCAAACTGGTTCAGGTAAAACAGTTGCATTTGGTTTGGCATTAGCTCCAACTTTGCTTGACGGAGCTGAATCCTTTTCTAGCACAGCAACTCCTATGGCGCTAGTAATTGCACCGACTAGAGAGCTTGCATTACAAGTTCAGCGTGAGCTAGAATGGTTATATGAGGCAAGTAACGCAAAAGTTATATCTTGTGTTGGCGGTATGGATATCCGTGCTGAACAACGTGCCTTAAAAAATGGGCCTCACATTGTTGTAGGTACTCCAGGGCGTTTATGTGATCATATAAAAAGAGGTTTTTTTGACACAAGTGAGCTTAAAGCCGTAGTACTTGATGAAGCCGATGAAATGCTAGATATGGGTTTCCGTGATGAGCTTGAATATATATTAAATACTTCACCTGAAACTCGTCGTACATTGTTATTTTCTGCAACTCTCTCAAGAGGGATTGAAAATATTGCGAAAAAATATCAGCGTGATGCAAAGCGTATTTCTACAAAAGAAGAAAATAACCAACATAGTGATATTGAATATCAGGCAATTTGTGTAGGACCAAGTGATAAGCAAAATACAATAATTAACTTGTTGCGCTATCATGAAGCTAATAATGCTATAATATTTTGTTCAACTCGTGCTTCTGTAAATAACTTAACTAGCCGTTTGAAAAATCGTGGTTTCTCAGTGGTTGCACTTTCGGGTGAGTTAAGCCAAGCAGAGCGTAGCCATGCACTTCAGGCGCTTCGTGATGGTAGGGCTAAAGTTTGTGTCGCAACAGACGTTGCTTCTCGCGGTATTGACCTTCCGGGTCTTGGTTTAGTTATTCATGCTGATGCACCTCAAAATAGAGATATACTACTTCATAGAAGTGGTAGAACAGGCCGTGCTGGTAGTAAGGGTATAAGCGCTATAGTTGTTCCGCATAATTGGCGTAAAAGAATTGAAAGACTTTTAGAAAACGCCAAAGTTAAAGCGGAATTCATTAAGCCCCCTTCAATTACTGATATTTTAAAGCGTGATAATGAAAGGTTTCTTTCAAATCCAATTTTGAATGATCCTATTCAAGATGATGAAAAATCAGCTATTGAAGAATTAGTTGGTAAATTTTCTCATGAGCAAATTGCCGCTGCACTTGTTCGTTTAAATAAAAAAGAAAATCCAGCTCCTGAAGAAATTGATGATAGTCCAATTCCAGAATCAGCTTCTAGAGCTTCTGAGCGTGAATTCTTTACGGAAAGTGTTTGGGTTTCCTTATCTTGTGGTCGTAGTATGGACGCAAATCCAAGGTGGATTTTGCCTATGATATGCGGGGCAGGGCACGTAACTAAAAAGCAAATTGGCGCAATTAGAATTACTGAAAAAGAAACTTTTGTTGAAATTGAAGCTTCAAGTGCAGACAAATTTTTCAAAACTATAGGTGAGGGTGGAAAGCTAGAAAAAGGTATTATAGCTACTCGTTTAGCGGAAAAACCTCAAATTTCTGAAGGCGGTGGCGGGCGTCGTGATGGCGGGCGTGGTGGTCGTAAGGAAGGTGGTCGTTCTGATAGGCGTGATAGAGATAGAGGCGATAGAAACAGAGCTGGTAAAGAAGGTTATAAGGGTAAATCTGGCGGCGGTGGTAGAGGAGGTGATCGCGATCGACCTAAGAAAGATGGTGATAATGAAGGCCGTAGCAAAAGTAGAGCTAATAGGGCTTTTGATAAAGCGAAAAACTCTGATGCTAAATCTGGTAAACCACCAGCAAAATATGCTGATAAAAAACCTAAAGGCGCTAATAAAAACAAAAAAGACCCTAATAATAGCTTCAAATAGCTAGATACTAGTTCTCTTTAATAATTGTAGAAATTGACTTTATAAATCAATGCTAAATATGATGATAGTAATTTAAAAAACAGGTAAAAGGTAAAATATGTTAGATAAATCTAAGCTACTAGGCTTTCGTTTAATTGAAGGTGAAGTTAATAATAACAATCCATACATCTCTTCTAAGATTGGTGATAGTGCTCCAATTGAAGCTTTTATTGTAGCTGATGCAGCAGCAAGCGTGTCAATTCAGTCTCAAATTTCAGATAATGAATCAATGTTAAATTTTGTTGATAATTTAGGTAACGAAACTGGCAAGGTTGACAACGTAACTTACTTTTTTCCTCCTACACAATCTGATCTTGATAAACAAAGAGAAGTTTCTGCTCTAAAAAACAATGTTTGGGCAGATATTTCATATGGTTTTGGTAAAATAGAAGGTAAGCAAACTACATTTGAAAATGACTATGAAAGTTATAGCGTAAAATTTGGAACAAACCTTTATGAAGATTATTCAAACGGGAATATTTTCGGTGTTTTCGCTGGTTATGATAGGTTGGAAAATGATATTAACAGCAACCAAAACCCTCTGTTTGACTCTGAAAGTGAGCAAGATTATTATAAAGTAGGTTACTATGGTAAAATGTCTCTACTAGATAACTTAGGTCTAACTTACGTTTCATCTGTTGGTTATGCTGAGATAGATGGTACGTCACTTTTCTCTACTGCAGATACTGATGCAATTGGTTATGATATTGGTGGTGAGTTAACTTATGACTTAGTTACTAGAGATGATTCGTCTGTTAGCTTTAGTCCATTCCTTTCAGTTCAATATGCTTCATTTAGAGCTGATGACTTCACTGACAGCAACAATGTTGTTTTTGATACAAATGAGTTAAATAGATTGTTTGGAACCGTTGGTTTTAAAACTTCTGCAAACATTAACTTAATTGGTGATAACGCTTCAATCGCAACGTTGAAAGTTGGTTACACTAATGAAATGTTGAATGACAATTCTTTCACAACACTTAACAACATTGCCGTTGTTAGAGCTGATGACATAAATAACGATTTTGTAAAAGTTAACTTTGACCTACCAATAGCTTTGGGTGAATCTTCAGCTATTACTATAAATTATAGTGGCCTTCATAACAACCATGTTAATGATAATGTTGTTGCAATAAGCTACGGATATAGATGGTAATTCATAAATTTTCTTAAATAATGGAAAATTTATTTTATCCAAATAGCAAAGCCGCGTATTCCTTCAATGAGAATATGCGGTTTTCTCTTATCGAAAGTTTAAAATATATTGCGAATACATATACTGAGTATTCATTGGCTGATGCACAGCAAGAACTTCTAAAAAAAATTCTTCAAATTGAATCTGTAAAAAACATATCTCCAATTATTTATGGCTTATATTATCGAATAGCATTTTCTATTTTTAATGAAGATTTCAAAACCACTAACAATTTAATTTCAAAATTAATAGATTTAGAAAAAATTTCTTTGAACGAAGATGACTTCAAAATTGAAATTGATAGTTTTCAAAGTAAAAATATAAGTGATTATAAAGATATATATATTGATTCTATCGGTGATTTAGAAGGCTTTTTACTGGAAAATGTTGATGAAAAAGTTGCCCAAAAATTTATCTCTCAACTAAAAAAAGTCTTAACAGTTTTGAGAGATAATTATCACGAGCTTTACCTTGAAATTAATGCGTTGCTAAAACATATCATTTTAATAAGCGGTAAAGGTGAAAGGGTTTTTAACGGAATAGCGCCTTATCAACTATGGCGTCTTTTATATTTAAACCCAGATAAAAATTTAAATTTTGAAAACTTGCTTGAAACCTTGATACATGAAGTCTCTCACATATATTTATTTGGTAACACTGTTAATGAGCCTCTGGTTTTAAATGATGCTGATGAAACCCACTTTTCACCAATTAGGCAAAAAGAAAGGCCAATAGATGGTATTTTTCATGCTATGTTTGTTTCAGGAAGGGTTTATCACTGCTTGACTGAAATACAAAAAAATTATCATTTTGAAAATAATGTCTTAATAGATGGTGTTAAGTCTAGAAATTACAAAATATACCAAGAATCTTATAAAATAATAAAGCAAAAAGCTAAACTAAGCAGTGTCGGTAAACAAATTTTTTCTGATATATCTAAATTGCAAAGTTAAAGTTTTCATTAAGAATCTTTGCTCCAGCCTTTATTTTTTCAGAAGGCGACTAAGTTGAGCATTATAATATGTTAAGTCTATATATTTGTTATCATTGTTACATCTATTAAGTTTGCTACCTAAGAAAAATCTAAAATGGATTTATTATATAGTTTTATAGCAAATTCAATTTCATCATTATTAACTAAATCTTTTAAATATATATTTTCATTGTTACTGAGTTTTTGAACAAGTTTTTTGCATTTTTCAGAGGCTTGAATATTTTCGCTGTAACAAGAAATGTTAAAGCAATTATTTTTGGAATTAGTAATTACAATTTTTATATATTCAGGGCGAAATAATGACACTCCGTTCTTTAAAATATCTAGTAATTCTTCTTTTGTAATATCATCTTCATTTAAATCGGAGTTGGCAAATTCATCATGACTTGAGGTGGAAAAATATTCCGCTAAAAATACTGAGAAGTTATCTGAACTTATCTTGCTAACCAATTCATTCCTAATG
>CAYGRX010000014.1:0-325 GCA_964352365.1 uncultured Rickettsiales bacterium | reverse complement strand
TTAACCTATTAGCACTATATCTAATGTTTAACTCCTCATTCTTTTCTAAAAAATAGCCATATTCAATCATTAGTTCAGATATTTTTGGCCCTAAAAACCCCACTGAAAAAGTCATCGCTTCTTCAGTGGTTTTTCCTTCATGGCCAAAATGTGGTGGAATATAAATTACATCGCCGATTTCCACTTCAAACTCTTCTCCTTCAAATCCATCTTTTAGAATTAGTAGGTCTGCGTTTTCAACTAATTCTACTTCTTGTAGTTTTTTACTACCAATTTTCCATTTTCTCTTACCATGTCCCTGAACCAAAAAAACATGGTAGCTATC
>CAYGRX010000013.1:0-18482 GCA_964352365.1 uncultured Rickettsiales bacterium | reverse complement strand
CTTGTAAATAATGCTTCAATTTTTATTGAGAAAAATTTTGAAAATACTAGTGAAGAATTTCTAGACGAAAATTTTGCAATTCACTTCAAGGCTCCGTTCTTTTTAAGTCAAAAATTTGCTGAACATTCAAAAATAAATTCTATTTTAGGTAACATAATTAATATTACTGATACTCGCACAATTAGAAACTCTATCAAATATTTTGCTTATATTTTAAGTAAAAAATCTTTAGTTGAATTGACTAAGATGACAGCAAGGGTATTAGGGCCTCAAATTAGAGTAAATGCAATTGCTCCTGGGATTACAACTTTATCTGACGATCTTCCAGAGGAGTTTATTCATAATAGAATCAATAATATACCGTTAAAATCTCAGGTAACTCCTGAGGAAATATCAAATACAGTAAGGCAAATTATAGATAATAAATCTTTAACTGGTCAGGTATTTTATCTCGATGGTGGTGAGCATTTGATTTAAGTTTCAATAAATGCTAGAATCAAATTATGAAAAAGATTCTTTATTTAACATTAGTAGTTTTGGTTTCGCTATCACCAGCTTTGTCTTATGCAAAAAATTGCTGTTGCGTTAGTGCTGAATCCTCAGTTGAAAAAACCTCTGAAATGCCATGTCATGATTCTGGAAATGAAAAGATTTCAACTTCAAAACTTAAGAATGATTCAAGTAAAATTTGTTTAGACTGTGACTGTGAGATGATATCACTCTCAAAAATTATAGATAGAACCAATTTTAATATTGAACAGCTAGACTTTAAGATATCTTACTACCCACTAAATTCGGTTTTTTCATCAAGTTTAGCCGATCAGCAAGATCATCCTCCTAAAGCTTAATAATTGTTATGGCTATATGCCACAATTATTAATTAGGAGGAAAATATGAATTTTTATAAAGTAATATTACTTACGATATTGTTGTTTCCAGCAATATCTTCTGCGCGTCCAGTTAGCTACCCTGGTGGATGGACTGTTATGCAAAAAAACCATGATCAGGAACACTCGCTTCATGTTCATTACTCACCTACTAAAGACTATTCTATTGGTTATATGGGGGAGTATTGGGATGATGAAGATGTTCAACTTCATAGTGCCAAAGTTAACTATTTGCTCAATAGGTGGAACGGCAAAGCTTCGCAAGGTAATATATACCTAACTGCTGGGGCAGGTATAGCAATAACCAATGAAAATGGTTATGATAGCAATACTGAAGAATTAGCCTACACAGGCCTAATGGCTGACTGGGAGAATAGGCGGTATTTTGTAAGTTATGAAAATGAGCTTATCCATGCAGGTGATTCAATTTCAGAATTTAGGCAAAATGGCAGGGTCGGCATAGCGCCATATATTGGTGATTATGGTGATCTTCATACTTGGCTCATGTTGCAAGTGGATCATAAACCAGAAGATAAAGATAACTTTACATTCACTCCGTTAGTTCGTTTTTTTTATGACGTATCTATGGTTGAGATAGGTTTAAATGAAGATGGTGATGGCATGCTTCATTTTATTCATAGGTTTTAAGTGCTTTCTAAAAAGCTAACGTATTATAAATATATATAAAATAAATAAGGAGAATAAAAATGAAAAAGTTTTTTTCAATAACGGCTTTAACAATAATATTATCAACCTCATTAAATGCTAAAGCTGAGGAGGTGGATTGTAAAAATGGTGTAACTGCAAATGTAAATGGCTTAGTTTGTGATTTTTGTGCTCGTGCGCTTGAAAAAGTTTTTAGTAAACGTGAAGAGTTTGATAGCTTAAACATCAATCTAGATGAAGGTATTGTGAATATTTCCTTTGCAGAGGGCAAAACTATGGGTGATGAGACCGTTACAAAACTTATCACTAACTCAGGCTACAACGTTGTGTCACTCACCCCTAAAAATTGTAGTTAGAATGAATAATTTTAGTCTGCGAGATTTACTAGCTCCAACATTAAGTTTGTTTACATCGGCAAGCACTCTTATTTGTTGTGCTTTGCCTGCGCTCTTAGTTTCAATAGGGGCGGGGGCAAGCTTGGCTGGTTTTATGGGTGTATTTCCTGAACTTGCGATTTTATCTAAAAATAAAGAGATTTTATTTACGGTTGCTGCTGTAATGCTAATTTTTGCAGGTATTTTAAGGTATAGGGCGCGGAATGCACCATGCCCTATAGACCCAACTCAAGCAAAAGCTTGTATGAGGCTTAGAAAAGTAAGTGCTTGGATATATTATATATCAATTGTGTTATATTTTATCGGCTTTTTCTTTGCGTTCATTGCTGTTCACATTTTCTACTAATTAAAGTGTTTTGTTTTGTCCTCAGGCTGAGAATATAAAGTGGAAATCAGCCTGAGTGTTAAAATAAACTCCTTAAAAAGCGTACTGCCAACCTAGCCAGATAACATTGTCAGTGGACATCTGAACTCCATTTAAATTTTCATAAATCGGTTTAGTATAT
The DNA here is from genome assembly GCA_964352365.1 of uncultured Rickettsiales bacterium. Classification (GTDB taxonomy): domain Bacteria; phylum Pseudomonadota; class Alphaproteobacteria; order Rickettsiales; family UBA8987; genus CAYGRX01. Next base: position 16,028 of record CAYGRX010000013.1, on the reverse strand, counting down.
TCTAGTGCTAGCCTATGTCCTTTTAAAGCTCCATCTGGGTTATATAAGTTAATACCCAAGCCCAGATTTATAGTTTGACCGCCGTAATTATTAGGATCAGCAGTTGGTGTAACTCCAACCAATCCAGAAATTCCCTGATCTTGTCCATTGATATCTTCCTTATGTGTAGCATCAAGTTTTATTGAGCCTGAAAGCCAATCCGTAAAGTTTTTTGATATCCAGCTCCCAACGCTATATTCACTGCCTAAACGATACCCTTCTTCATTTTTACCTAGCCTTAAGGTAGTTTTTATCTGTCCCCCCCATGAAATATTTTCGTCATAACTATTATAAGTTAAGCCAAAAATAGGATCAAAAGTTCCACTACCTAATTGCATTGCGTATGGTAAGTTGCCATAGCTTCCCATTCTAACTGCTTTTTCATCTATGGAGCCAGTTGGAAGAGAAAGGCCAATATTTGCGTGTAAGACATTATTCGTACCGCAGTCGCATTGTTCATCTTCTAATTTATATAAAGCGGAAATTACAGTGTCGCCAAAGCCTTCAGTCTCCATTTTTGGAGTCATGCCATTTCTCATAAGCATCCTCATGTCCTTTTGCATATAATGTCCCATTGCCATAAATGTCACATCACTATTTGGTGCATACATAACACCTAGCATGTCCATATCCATGGTCATTCTGGTTGGTGTCATCATATAGCCGTAATTTCCACCTGCTTGCACAACCGCACTTGGAGTTACGTTATTATCTCCATCTTTCATGCCCTTCATGCCCATTCTAGCATGTCTATATGAAATCATTACTTCGCCAACTGCATGTGTATGGTCACCCATAACGCTTATTGGTGCATGGTAATTAGGCATTGAATCTTTATGGTTTGAATCTGCTTGTGCACCATTAGCAATAGTAAATGTAAATGCACAAAGTGCTGTAGTTATTGTTAATCTGTTTAACATTTTATTTCTCCGAAATTTTTATAAATTGAGCAATAGTTTTAAGCTTGCTCAAGCTCTTTAAAAATTAGGAGATTTTTGGTGGATCGTTTGATGTTAGATAATCATGAAAATCATCTTTTAATAACTCTGAGCTACTAAATAATTTAAATAGAACTTCCTCATTAAAGGAAATTTCTAAATAGTCATATAAACCTTGTTTTAAAATTGTTTCATCGATTGCTGGGTTTAAACAAAGCGGGCAGTGATTTGATGATATTGGGCTACTTGGTGCATTTTCACCTTCATCAAAATTTCCTTCAATATAGTCAGAAAGCTTGATATATTTTATGCCCCAGCCAGTACAGATGATGATTCTATCACCTAGGGTTTCTTTCAAATTAGGCTCATCGCTTAAATTTACAATTGCTGAAACAGCAGGCGCGGCACCATTAAAGAATAGTGCAAAAATAATTGCAAATTTTAGTAAGTTTCTCATATAAGAAAACTTTATATGAGAATTTTTACATATGTAAATAACTACTTTTCTAACCTAGTTAAACCGCTAACAACTTCTCTCCAAAGCTCAAGCTCAGGAATTCCGGGTTTACGCTTACCAAAGAAAGTTGCCATCAAATCACCATTTTTCGCGAAAACCTCAACAGCAGTTACAACACCATCTTCAGTTGGTTTTAATGTTACCCAAACATTATTCACTCCTTCTTCGTTTAAGTGAAGGTTAAATTGAGGGTCCATAACATTATACCAAGTGCCGTGTTCAAGAAGTTTATTTACAGGGCCAGTGTGAATTTGTATGCAACCTTTATTGCCAACAAAAACCATAATTTCGCATTTCATGTCACGTGCGCGCTCTAGTGTTTCACGAATTGCTTTATGGTCTAACTCATAAGCGAATTCTTCACCGCATAGCCTATGCGCTTGCTCACGTCCAACTTTGAACTTCATCAACATCGGGTAAAAATCATGAGTGTCTTGCAAGCCTCTCCAATGCTCCTTTAAGCCTTCAACATCAATTTCCTCATCAGCTCTTTCTGGCTTAGGTGGGTCATAAGCTTCAACTTCAATAAAGTCATTTTGCTCGTCAGCTTTAAAGTTTTCTACAAACTTATCATATTCAACTTCAACAGACTTACTAGTTAAGTAAATTTTATGGATTGCTTCGCCTGCTTTGTTAAAAAACTGTAGGCTTTTGCGTGGTCCACCTCTAGTTTGCTCAGTAGCTGCGAAGAAAAACTTCCAATGACTCATGAATAGACGCAAATCAATATCAGGGTTAACCGCTAAGCCAAAGCTCATTGGGCCATGTTTTTCAAAGCTGATATTGCTGTAAACGCCCTTGCGCTCATGCACACAATCTTCATTGCGAGTCAGTGCCATAACTTCACCAAAAGGCTCAATGGCTTTTAAAATACCTTCAATATCATCCTTTAAACGGACTGCGTCATCACCAACGCGGCTTGCTAAAAGCTCGCCTTCAGAGACACCTAGTTGTTCAGCTGCATTTCTCGCGCGTAAAGTTGGCTCAGCTTCCTTTAAAGCTAAATAGCGCTCTTTAAGGCTTATTTCTGTATTTGCTATTGTTTGAGTGTTCATTAATTATCTCCTTAAATGTTTAAGCCCTAAATTACACCTGATTTAAGTCGCATAAAAATAGGGCTCAAGATAGTATAAGTCAATGATAGACTTGTTATTACCACTTATACGTTAGTCTAACTTTAAAGTTTCTACCTACTTCATAGTTGCTTGCAAAAGTTTCGGTGTAAGTTTTATCCAACACGTTATCAATTCCAAAATCTAAAGTAAGGTGAGGCATTTCTTTTGGCTCGTAACGATAGTATAAATTATGAACTACATAGTCATTTCTTTTATTAGAAAAGCCACCTTGATCAGTTAAAGTCGCAACATTATCATAAGGTGCGCCAACTTTAACAAAGTAACCAGCAGTCAAATCTAAAGATTCAATAGGCATATTAAAGTCAGCTGTGAAAACAAATGGAGATAAAGACTCTAAATACTGTCCAGTAAGCTCATTAGTTCCGTTAACTCTTGCACCAGTTAACGTAGCATTAAAGAGTGAACTCAAGTAAGTAAATTCAAGCTCAAAACCTTTAATGCTTGCTTCTCGTACATTTGTGAATTGAGTTGTGCCACCACTACATGTGCCAGCAACAAATGGGAAGGGGCAAGTAAAAGGGTTGCCAAAGTTGGGGGCAGTAATATTTTGCTCAATATAGTTATCAGCGCTTGTCCAATAATGTGAAGCTTTAAAGCCAACACTATCATCACTTTGAGCTACTGAGTCAAAGTTTAAACCACCTCCAATTTCAAAAGTTTTAGCCTTTTCAGGTTGAAGGTTGGGGTTAGGAACAAAGCTATTTGTATATGTGCCAAACAAAGGGAAATGTGTTCCTTGAGCATAAATTTCCGTCAAGTTTGGAGATCTAAATGCTTCTGCCCAAGATGCAAAAATATTATAATTATCATTAAGCTTTAAATTTGCAGCAATTTTTGGTGAGAAATTTTCACCATTTTGATCTGCTACAGTACTATCGCCACTATCATTTTTAAAGTAGTCATATCTAACTCCAGGAATTATATATAATTCACCCTCATCTAAACCAAATGGTTGTGCAACTTTTATCTCATCTTGAATGTAGAAGCCATATTTTTGTGAATTAGCATTAGGAACACCATTTCTAAATGAACGGCTAGAATCACTACCTTCTTGCTTGTCATATAAAAGTTCAAAACCATAAGAAAGAGTGTGGTTATTATAATAGCCATCTAATTTAGAAATATTATCCAAGTTGAAACCGAATGTTTCTAACTGTCTATCTAAAACGTCACCAACATTATTTAAACTACTGCTTTCAATGTAAGTTTCTTCAACATTTTGGCTGATATAATAAACGTTAGTAGTTAAGTTAATAGCATCACTTTCTCCATCAAAATTATGCTTTAAACCGATTTGGTGAACAGTGTTGTCTTTATCTACTAAGTTAATACTATCAGTCGTTGGGTTTGTTCCAGTGCTAGATGAACCATTAGCTTGCGGGTTGTTAAACTCAATTGAGTTACCAGAAAAATTAACATAATCAAATTTGAAAGTATTGTAGTCATCTGCAAAATAGGTGAATTTAGCCAAGCCACTTAAAATATCGTCATCTGAGAATATTGATCTATTATTACCAAGGTCAATTTCTTCCGAATCTCTAAAGTTTACACTTGCAACTGCGTCGAAAGAATCTCCTCGTTTATAACCAGTTATACCAGTAAAAAATTCTTCATTAGCAGTTTGGTATCCAATGCTTGTTTCGAAACCTTCAGTGTCGCCATCTTCTAAAAAGTCAGCTGCATCTTTTGTTTGGAATGCAATGACACCACCTAAGCCGCCTGAGCCATAAGCTGCTGATGAAGGGCCTTTTACCACATCAACTTTTTTAACTAATGCAGGGTCTAGGAAAAATCTACCATCGTGAGCCGAGTTGAAGTTTTGTTTTTTACCATCAACCATAATTATAATTCCTTCAGAATCATAACCACGCATTTTTATTTCTTCACCATTTCTTCTTGGTCCACCAGAAAATTCTACGCCAGGAACTTGCTTGAATAAATCACTTACTTTTCCAGTTGTTCCATTTTGAGCCGAGTCTGCCTCAATCACGCTTACTTGAGCTGGAACATCTTGTATTTTTTGGGCAGTTCTTGTTGCTACTACTGTTACAGTATCTAAGTTGATTGACTCAGCAGCATTTACTACATTTGCAAAACTTACAAATCCTGTTGCAAAAACTGAGGATAGTAAAGCTGATTTTAGAACGTAATTCATTTTATCTGACTCCTTAATGATAATCATTATTAATTCGTGAACGGGCTTTTAGCACTGTGTAATATTGGTGTCAATACTAAATGATAATTATTATCAATAAAAAATGACAACTTAATATTGAAAATCTATTTAGCATTTTCATATATAAATATATGGTATATAACAACTCATAGATATTAAAGTTTGGAGTAAATATGGAAGAACAAAATTTAAATAGTACTTATAATGAATCTGGCCTTAGCCCTAATTCAATCGCAGAAAATGCAGAATCTGGTCAAATAGGTGTCCCTGGCGAGATTGATTATGCTTATTTTGATTTTAGTCATGGGTTTTTTATTAATTTAGCAGTTTTAGTTTTGGCTTTCATTGCTACGAAATATGTTTTTTCAAAGTTTATTTTTGCAAAAAGAAAACCAAAAGACATTAATGAAAATAGTGCTTTCGCGTTTTCCTTGGCATCTGTAATTATTTCCATTGCTTTAATAGTTACGTCATCAGTTTATGGTGATTTACCAGAGACTTGGTACGAAGCTACCTTGAAAATTAGTGCGTATTGTGGTTTGGGGATATTACTAATTATATCATCGGGCTTTATTTTTGACAAACTATGCCTAGTTAAAGTTGATCTTGCCCGTCAAATTACCCAAAATAATATGGCTGCCGCTATAGTGGAAAGTGCTAACTTTTTAGCATCAGCGCTTATAATTATGGCAATTCTTGTTTGGGCAGAGCCTTTTGATGTGGGTGGTTTAAAAACATTATTCGCGGCTTACATAATATCCCAGCTCTTGCTATCTATAACTTCATTAGTTTGGATAAGCCTATTTACTGGAACTAAAGAAAATAAATCAACTTTTCAGCAAGAAATTTCCAATGGTAATGTTGCTGTGGCCGTTGATTTTTTTGGTAAGAGAATAGCAACTGCACTTGCAATTAATATTGCAACTTCTTTACTTTCTTATCAATCTATATTCAGCATAACCTTGCTTCTAAGGGATTGGTTCTTGGTTTCAATGATAGCGATTTTAATTATTCAACTTTTATCTTATTTCGCTTCAAGAGTTATAATTGGTGGATATAGAAACGCCTCTAATAAAATTGCGGAAGGTAACCTTTCAACTGCTTATATTTCAGCTGCTACTTATATTGCGTTCGGTATAATTATTGATAAAATCGTTATCTAAGTTTCTGAAAAAACTGCCTGCAAAAATTTAGTTTGCAAGCATCTATTCAACTTGTTAATGTATTTTTCAAAATACAAATATTGTACTTGAGTATATGAGTAAAGTTATTCCCGTTATATTATCTGGTGGATCAGGTACAAGGCTTTGGCCACTTTCTAGAACGGGATACCCAAAACAATTTCACTCATTTAATAATGATGAGCCACTTATTATAAGTGCATTAAAGCGAGTTGAGCAACCCAATCTTGTTTTGCCTGTAATTATTGCTAATGAAGAGCAAAGATTTTTAATTGCAGAATATGCTCAAAATTACTCCGTTCAATATTCGCGATTGATAATTGAGCCAGCTTCTAAAAACACTGCACCAGCAATATGCAGCGCAGCAATTCATGCAAATAAGGAGCATGGGGAAGATTCAATTATAATTATTCTTCCTTCTGACCATATTATAAAAAATGTTGAGGTATTCAATCATTCTATTAAATCTGCAATTTTAGCTAGTAATCAGGGTTATATATGTTCATTTGCAGTTTCACCAACAAGCCCAGATACTGGATTTGGTTATATAAAATCAGGGGAGGTATTTAATGGTGATTCCAATAGTTTTTTTGTTGATGAGTTTGTTGAAAAACCAAGTGAGATCATAGCTGAAGAATATTTGAAATCAGGTAAGTATTTTTGGAATAGTGGAATTATTATTGCTAGAACAAATATACTGTTACAGCATTTCAAAAACCTTGCACCAGAACTTTATTCTGCATGTGATAAAGCTTATAATATGGCTCAATCAGACCAAGACTTCTTACGTTTAGATAAACAAAGTTTTCTTAACTCCCCTAATATTTCCTTTGATTACGCGGTTATGGAAAGAGCGGATAAGGTAATAGCTATAAAAGCAAAGTTTGATTGGTGCGATCTAGGGACATACTCAAAGCTGTGGGATTCTTATGAAAAGGATGAGAATAATAATGTGATAACAGGAAATGTGGTTTGTCATAAAACTAGATCAAGTATAATAAAAAGTAATGGGCCTCTTATTGCAGTTGTTGGAATGGAAGGTAAAATTATAATTGCTGAAGATGATGTCACTTTGGTCGCTGACATAAAATATGATCAAGATATCAAATATTTAGTTGAAAAACTTAAATCTGAAAATGCTCAGGAAATTAAACGCCATACAAAAGTTTATAAGCCATGGGGAAGTTATTTGATTTTAAATAGTGGTGAAAAACATCAAGTGAAAATTATCACTGTTAATAAGGGGCAGAAGCTGTCATTGCAAAAACATATGAACCGCTCAGAGCACTGGGTTTGTATTGAAGGGCAGGGTGAAGTAACTATTGGTGATAAAACCCTTTTAATATCACAAAACCAGCATGTTTATTTACCTAAGGAAAAAAAGCATAGAATTGAAAATAAGTCATCTGAAACACTTAAATTTATTGAAGTTCAAATTGGTAATGAAATTGATGAAGATGATATCATTAGAATTGAAGATGATTTTCAAAGAGTTTAGGTTTTATCCTAAGCGCTAGGTTGCTGGAGGTTGGTAATTACAAAATTTAAAATAGCCGATAACTCAAAATTTATAGTCCAGCTCTTAAACAATCATGCAGGTGAAGTATCCCAACTGGTTTGCCATTTTCAACTGCAAAAATTGCTGAAATATTATTATCATTCATAAATTTTAAGGCTTCGGCTGCAAATATCTTTTCTGGAACAGTTTTTGGAGTTTTTGTCATAATATCAACAACCTTTTGGTTTATCATATCACTTTTATCTATATGTCTTCTAATATCTCCATCAGTTACAACGCCAATAAGTTTTCCGTTATCGCTTAAAACACCAGTGCAACCAAATGCTTTTGATGTAATTTCAATAATAGCATCTTTCATGAAACTATTCTCATTTACTAAAGGCATTTCTTCACCTCTATGCATTAGTTTTTCTGCTCTTAGTAATCCAGAACCAAGCTTTCCACCAGGATGGAAAACTCCAAAATCTTCCTTTGTAAAACCTTTTAAATCTAGTACTGCCATTGCAACTGCATCGCCATATGCTAACATCATTGTTGTTGATGTTGTTGGCGCGCCAGTTAGTGATTGTTCAGGCACTTCAGGTAAAGCGACTCCAATGGTTGAGGCGTCTATAAGCATTGAAGCCTCTCTTCTAGCTAGGCCAATAATAGGGATGGTGAATCTATGGCAATAGCCTATTATGTCTTCTAATTCCTTAGTTTCCCCTGAGTTTGAAAGTAGAAAAACCGCATCTTTTTGTGTAATCATGCCTAGATCACCGTGGCTTGCTTCTCCTGGGTGAACAAAATGAGCTGGCGTTCCAGTGGATGCTAAAGTAGCGGCAATCTTTGTTGCTATATGGCCACTTTTGCCCATCCCACTAATTATTAATCTGCCTTCTAACCCGCTGATAAGCTTAACTATATCAACAAATTTTTGGTTTAAAGATAGCTTTAAAGATTCTAGGCCTTTAATCTGCCTTTCTAGGGTTTGGCTACCAGAATCAATAATTGCTTTATCATCTATCATTTTTGTATTCTCGTTGAACTTAATTATTTTACAGATTTTATAATATAATCTATCGCACCGAAAACGTCACAAGTTTTTTGCGTATGAGGGTTATAATACTTGCTGAATTCAAAATATGTGAAGTAAAAAACTTCTAGTATCTCTCTATCTCTAAATCGAAATTCTGGAGTTTTTATATAGTCTTTGGTTATTCCACGTCCTGCGTAAAATGGCATGCCAAAACAGTGAACTTCTTTGCCTGCAATCAATGCTTCGAAGCCCATTTGCGAGGTAACTGTAAATACAATATCAACCTCTTCTATAGCGCAGTAAGGATTAACATCATCATCTAAAATAATAATTCTATCACAGTCCAAGCTATCTATAAACTCTCTAGATAAATAAGTGTCATATCCATTAAATTTATTATCAGGGTGGGTTTTTATAATTATTTCACTTTCTGGATATTTTTCAATTGCAGTTTGTAACATATTTCTAAAGCTATTTTCATTAGCTAAGCCCTTTAAAACCGAATAATCCCCTTTGCGTTGGTCAATTAATAGAATTTTATGTGAATTTGTTTTGCCAAAATTTAATTTAGTTTTTGTAGTAAAATTAAATTTTGAAATTTTATGTTTTTTGATTAAATCTAAAGCCTCTTGGCATAGTAAAATTTCTGCATCTTTAAGCTCATAATTACTATTCATTGCATTTTGAAGTGATGTCAAAACTTCTGCGTTGTAATATGGAGATATTTCATCATAAATAATTGAAATTGTCGGTTCTCCAGAAAGGCCAGCCTCAATTGAACGAATAAAGCCATCCTCAATATATATTTTATTTTTGTCAAAAATTCCCGCTAATTTATCAGTTAAAAGCCCACTTCTAGTAGGTTTCATACCCCATCTCAGCATTGTATTTGCTTTAAAGCATTTAAAGGGGTTTGAGCTAACTTCGCAATCTAATATTTTAGGTAAATATTTTAGTGTTTTGTTTAACGCAAAAAAATTTGCAAAGAATAAAATTTGATTTTTGAAATTATTTTTCATGTTGCTAGATTAGCTAGCAATTAATGTTTTTCAACAAATTGTTTTATCTCACGCCATACCACTTCCGCATCTTATTGTTGCAAAATATAATTTACATATTGAAATATAATTTAATAATAAAATGCCGCTAAGTGATGATCAGTTTGAAAGGTTAGTTCTAAAAATCTTGGAACCTAAGCACCAACAAAGCCATCATAATTTTGATAAGACAATAATTGATAGCCTACAAAAAATAGCCGTTGCGTTGACTGCCGCTGGAGTTATTTGGCTTGTTGGAGGTGTTAATGAAATGCAAAAAGATATTTCAGTAATTAAGGTTAACCAAGCTCAAAACAAAAGTGATATTAGTGAATTTCAGGAATTTACAAAAAAACCACGTTTTAGTTTTGATGATTTTAGAAGTCAGGTTTTGCCTATAATTCAACGTCTTGAACAAAATGAATATAAGCTTAGAGAGCGTACTGGCTGGATGGATTACACATCAAAAAAGGTCAGTATGCTAGAGGGCAAATATGAAATAATATTAGAAAAGCTAAGCGGAATTAACAAGGATATTTCACATATATCACAATCATTAAAGCCAAAAGGAGAATAATATGCTGGGTTTGCTTACGGGTAGTTTAGGTGCAATAATTTTAAATATTTTAAAAGGTGGAATTGAATATTTCCAATCTGGTCAAAAAATTAAACAAGATATTTTAGACAAAAAACATGAGCTAGATTTACTTAAAAAACAGTCACAGATTCAGGCTGGTATAGATCAAGCAAAAATTGCTGTACAAGTTGGTATTGCAGATGCGGAAGCCTATTCGGAGGCCTTTAAGGCAAGAGAATATAGCATCCGTACAGCTATAAGGTCTGATATTTGGATAGTATCACTTTTAAGCGGTTTAATTCGCCCTGTTACAACAATCAGCTACACAATCATATTTTTCTTTGGTTTATATATTTCATATTCATATGCCATAAATGAGGGACTTGAACTAATTGATTATATGAAGTTACCGATGATTTCTGCATTTATTGAGCTAAATTATATGATTGTTGGTTTTTGGTTTATGAATCGTGAATTTTCTAAATATAGAAGAGTGTAGGGTGGCTATATGAAGACTTCTGTAAAGGGATTGGGAATTCTGGAAAATTTTGAAGGTTTAAGCCTAAAACCGTATTACTGCCCTGCTGGTAAAGCTACGATAGGTTTTGGCTCAACTTATTATGAAGACGGAACTAAGGTGAGAATAAGTGATTCGCCAATTACTATTGAAAGGGCAAAAGCTTTAAAACTAAACGCATTAAAAGTTTTTGAAGTAGGTGTTTTAAAAAAAACTAAGGTTTATTTAAACCAAGAAATGTTCGATGCTTTAGTATGTTTTTGCTATAATTTAGGGCTTAGTAACTTCCAAGTAAGCACACTCAGAATGAAGTTGAATCGTGGTGAATATAGCGAAGTATATACAGAATTCCTACGTTGGAACAAAGTTAATGGAAAAACTTATAATGGTTTAGTAAAAAGGCGAAAAGCTGAAGCGGATTTATTCAATCAAGGTCTTGATATAATGATGCGTAAAGAGAAATTAACAAGCAAGCATATATTTCCTAAAGCCTTCAATTTACTAAGTATATTTAAGTTTTAACAACTTCTTCAGGAACTTCTGCGCTAACCGCCTTCACTCGTATCTTTTGGTTTAGTAAAAATTTTCCATGAAGTTTGGATATTGCTAGATTAGCTTCCCCTTCATCATTCATTTCTATAAAACCAAAACCTTTAGATTTTCCAGTTTCTTTGTCTATAACTATCTCGCAAGATTTAACCTTGCCATGTTTGGCAAAAAGCTTTTGTAAATCTTCAGTCTTAATATTTCTATGTAGGTTAAGTATTTTGATGTTCATAACATTTCCCTAATTATTCAATTTATTTAATAACTTATTATGAAATTTAATACTACGTCTTTGGTGTATGTAAATTCAAACTATTAGTAAATTTTATATAGTCCTAATAACTATCAATTAAGAGCTTATTTCAATTTGGTAATTGCGAGAAAAGTAAATTGATACAATTTAGTTAAACCTTGTATAAAAATTAACTTTTTCTTAACCTTTTTGTGATATTATTACAATGCACTAGTTTATGAGGAAATATGGATGAGTTTAGTAAGGAAGAGATAGAGTTAATTGTAAAGCAGCTAAATCGAATAGAGCAAGATATTGCTAATGGTAGCTACACTCATGAACAACACTATAGAATGGCAATTGCTGTGCCAATGGAAAGAGTAAATGGTTTATATGACTTAATATCTGACATAGTAAAAACTACCGATGGTAGTCAGCACCAATATTACCCCAATATAACAAAGTTTTTTAAAGAAAATAACATAGCGCGAGGTGAGTTAAACAGCTACCCTCAAATGGCTAGCAGAGATTCCTCAATGCAAAATATGAATGACCTCTTCATTTTTACGATAGATACAAGCGTAGCATCAAAAAAAGCGGAATTTGATTTCAAATTTAAGTTTGATAAATATGGCAAAGAAGATATTTTGAATGGTTCACAGCAATTTGATAATTTAGCTGAACTTATAGCAAATAATAATGTTGAAGGACTAAATTTACCAATTGCAGGCTCAGCTGACGTTAATTTTGAAACCAGTAAGGAGAAGTTATCTGAAGCACATAAACTTTTATCTAGTCTACCAAAAGACCTTAGCTTCGATCAAGTAAAATCAGCAATTGAAAAAACTTTTGGCTCTAGTTTTTTAGGTTTAGAAGAAAATATTTCAGAGGCAGAAAAAACTGAACAACTTACACAATTTTTAGCGTCCACAGTTTACGGAACGAAAAGAAGCTTAGCCATTGCAGAAAATTTACATGAAAGCCTTAATGACAGAGATATTGAAGCGGAATCCGAAACTGCAAGAGTTGAAGATGAATTAGCGAAACATATAGAATTTTTAAAAAATGCCTTAACTGATGTTGGATCAATTAGTTATAAAGATAATCAAGAACAATTATTATCTGACTATAGAAAGCTTGTAGAGCATGATGCAGTTGATGATTATGCAAATGTTACCCCTAAATCAGGAGATAAAAAAAGTACAAGGGATACCCCTGACTTAACTATTACTTTTACCCCTAATGATGACTCAAGGTTTAATATTGATGATGGCGATAGAATTAGAGTTATGGGGCAATCTAATATTGATACAAGGGATCAAACGAAAGAAGAGTTTGAAAGATGGAAAGTTCAGGGTGGCTCATCAAGGGAAGAGCATTATCAAACAACAGTAATTGCAGAAAATAATGGCTATATAAATTCTGAATATGGAAATAATGAAACATATGCTAAAGTATCCGAGAACCTATCTAAAGATAAGAGTAGGTTTGGAGTAATAGACCAAATTCTACAGGGTGAAGTTGATTTAGATAATGTAAGAGCCAACGATAATCAAAGGCCAAGTTTTGACCCCATAATAGATGTCAGAGCCAACCCCGCAGAGACTCAAGCTATTGTTAATCAAGTAATGAACAAAAGAGAAAAGGATGAAGTCTCTCAAAATAGAGCCTCTGAAGAGCTAACTGGGAAACATGAAGAGGACAGAGAGCTAACAGCTGGAGAGAAGTTAGAGGAGCATGTTAGAGAAGATAAAAACGGTTATGAAATTGCAGATACGAAGCAAGCGCGCGAATCCAAGGAGGTTGCTGGGCTGGTACCTGATGAATATCAGCTTAGCTTAGATACAAGAATAGAGCTGGATTTTTTTTCAGCCACAGTACCCAAACCTAATCTTAGAATACCCGGCGTTGATTCAATTAAAGATGCGGGAGAAGGCATTAGATCAACAAACCCTGACCCAATTTCTAAAGCAATTGTAGCATCTGTATTTTTTATTGGCGGGGAAACTTACTCAACAATTAATAACACTTATGCGCTTGCAAAGGCAGGAGCACAAAAGCTTTATCAAGAAATTGTAGGAACTAGCTTAACCCGAGAAGATAAAGAATTATTAAGTCAAGTTGCTGATTATGTTATAATAGAAGCTTTAGAACTAGATAAAAATGATCAAAATATAAACTTAACTATCAACAGTGATAAGTTTTTAATTACTTCAGCAATAATTGGTAGTAATCAAAAATATCAATCCCTTGGAAAAGTTAACAAATCAGAACGCCATGAAAGAGATCATATTGGTGAGGTTGAAGATAAATATAAAAAAGTTCAAGACAAGCTCTTGGAAGAAATAACCGATAAAATGAAAGACATCGACTATTTAGAGAACCTTCGCAATGGAATATTAGAGCAAGATTTTTCTTTATATTCAGAAGAACCTGAAATAGGTAATAATCACAAGCAAAAAATATTAGATAATCTGGCTGCTTTAATTGAGATGAACAGGAGTGAGCCACCAGCTAGTAGGGTTTCAATAGTTAATAAAATAGTTCAACCACTTGTAGATAATTTTGAACAACAGGAACTACTTACTTTTCCTAAAAGAAGAAGTGAGACTGGAGAGGCTTACATAACTTTTGCAATCCGTCCTGAGCAGGCAAAAATTCAGGTTGTTACAGATATTCAAGGGGAGTTATCTTCAACATATAACTATATATACAAATACTTAGATAGAAAAAGCATTAGAAACCCCGACTTAGATGAATATCCAGAAATAGACCTTAGACGAATGGACTTACGCCACTTATCACAGGAAGAAAAACATCAAGCTACGCGTGAATTACTTAGAGAGTTTGTCGAGGATAATGGCTATCAAATTAGATTTGATGAAAATGGAAAGCTAGATTTAGAGCATTTAAAATCTCAAGATTACGAAGCTTTGCTTGAAACTAGAAAAGGCTTGTTCTCTGAAAACTATGATAGAGGATTGATGAGAAATGAAGAGCTAACTCAAGACTTGGATAATAAAATATACGCCCTTTATGTAAAAAGCACAGGCACTTTGTATAATGATATGATTAAGGAGATTATAGAAGGTAGATCTAACTTTACAGATAGAGAACAAACTGACTTAGAGGAGGATATTAATAATGATGTTGAGAGAACTTTCGTAACAACATTTATGAATGTGTCTAGCCAAAATTCTTTAAAAAAACTAGCTTATATGGATCGTGGAGATGATTTTAAAGAAGGTCAAAAGGAACAGTTGCAAGAAGATGTATTAGATTACCTAATATATGAGTTGAAGGAAAAATACGGTAATGACATTCATGTTGGTTTCGATGGGGATAAATCCATAAATAATATAGAGATTAGGTTAAATTTAGGAAATCAAAACAAGGATGAGGCGCGTATATTAAGAGACGAAGTTAGAGAATTTTTAGTTAAACTAAAAGATAAGAATATTATTGGGGAATTAAAAGACTCTTTCAATAGTTTTTTAGAAGCAAAAAAATCTACTGGCTTTAATTTAAGTCCCGAAGAACTAGGTGAGATTGTTGAAAGACTTGCTACAATTGACAAAATAAAGCAGCAAAATATTTCTGGAAACCCAAATCTTAAAAGTACTTATGTAGAAACTGACCTAACTTTTAATAAGGATGATACACACCAAGTTTAACTAATATAATCAATGGTAACAATAATGGTAAAGGAAGTAGGTAATTATACAGAGTCTCTAAATGAAATTATAAATTCACTTCAATATGTAAATGAAAATGCAAGAATTGAACAAATTTTAAAAGAAATTGTTGCTGAGTTAGAAACGATAGTAGAGAAAGAATATTTTAGTGAGGATGAAGATAAGGACAAGACAAAAGAAATTGTACTTCCTCAATCTCATGAAGGTGAGGTAATGCCTAATACTTACAGAATATGCTATCATCAGGCATTAATAAATGTTGCTATAAGGAAGGGCTACCCTATAGAAAATATAGTAAATATTATAGAGTCTAATGAGCCTGATACAACTTACCTAAATGGTGAAACCTCTGGTGTTCCAAATACCATTAAGAATATAAATGATATAACTAATTTAGGAAATTTAGCATCTGGAGAATTTTTAAGATCAGCATTAGTAAATGCAAACGGAATGGATCTTACCGCTGGAGATGTTAATGGTATAAATATGATAGTATCTCTTAATTCCTCTGGAGAGACCATCTACTCTACTCCTGAACAAGAAGAAAACTATGCCTATAACATATCGAAAGAAGGCATGGTTGCCCGAGACGAGGGAATGATATCAGTTTCTAACAAATTTTTTGCAGATGCGGCGGCTTCTGGAGAAAAGTATCTAGCAATTTTTCCAGTTGGTGCATCACATGAAATTAGCAATAAAATTGAATTTGGAGATGGTGTAATTTATACGGATGAAAGATTTTTGGGTGAATATAATTCATATTTAGGTACAACAATATATGATTTTTATGTTGATAATGAAGAGTTAAGAGAAAAAATAATTGATGTGTCAGACTATATTGATTCAGAGACTAGATTAGATAGGGATGGTAATACTAAAGGAGGAAAAGAGAAGGTGCTT
>CAYGRX010000012.1:3399-18781 GCA_964352365.1 uncultured Rickettsiales bacterium | reverse complement strand
GAACGATTTTGAAGTCAAAGAAGTTTTGATAGTTGAAGATAATAAAATTAACCAGTTAGTGCTTGCCAAAATATTGGAAAGGTTTAATCCCGAAATTACAATCGCTAATGATGGGGGCGAGGCAGTTGGAAAAGTTAAGCGTAAAAAGTTTGATTTGATATTTATGGATTGCCAAATGCCTAATATGGATGGCTATGAAGCGACAAAAATAATTAGAGAAATTGAGTCCGCAAACAGACAGGTTAGAACTCCAATAATTGCGCTAACTGCAAATGCTATTAAAGGTGATGATGAAAGATGCTTTGCAGCGGGAATGGACGATTATTTATCCAAGCCAGTAAAGCCTGAGGAGATATCTGAAAGGCTTAATAAGTGGTTAGATTAAAAAATCCTGAACCCAATTACTTATAAGCTTTGCTGAATAGCTCAAAAAAGTTATCAGTGGTTGCTACTGCAATCTCATCAAAATTTATTCCTTTCAACGTTGCAATATACTCTGCGGTGTTTCTAGTGTAAGCGGGTTGATTGCTTTTTCCTCTAAAAGGTACTGGTGCTAAAAATGGAGAGTCAGTTTCAACTAAAAGCCTATCTAGTGGAATATGATTCTTAACAGTTTCTTGTAATTCTTCTGCTTTTTTGAAGGTGACAATGCCAGAAATTGAAACATAACTACCCAAGTCCATACATTTTTCTGCCATTTCAGTTGTGCCAGTAAAACAATGTAAAAGCATTTTAAATGGTTTGATTTTCATCTGCTCTTTTAAAATATTATAAGTATCTTCTTCCGCATCGCGTGTATGAATAATTATTGGTAAGCCAGTTTCCTGTGCGGCTTTAATATGTTCAACAAAACTAAGTTTTTGTTTTTCACGGTCACTATATTCATAAAAATAATCTAGGCCTGTTTCACCAATGCCAATGCATTTGGGGCGTTTTGTCAGTTCAATTAAATCTTCAGCGCTGATGAATTCTTTATCCGCATCATGTGGGTGGATGCCAACGCTTGCAAAAACTTTATCGTTATGTTCTGCAATTGCGTAAACTTCTTCATACTCAGAAATTTTGGTGCAAATAGTTTGCATATATTTTACGCCACTTTCATTTGCGGCTTGAATAGCTTCGGCAACTTTCCCCTCAAAATCAGGAAAGTTCAAATGGCAATGTGAATCAACTAAATAAGACATCTAAAACTCCTGAACATCACCAAATTCTTTCACTTCTAATCTTGGGAAAACACCTTCTGGTTTTGGTAGTTCCGTTCCAGCTTTTAGTGCGAATTCCTCAGTTAAATGTGCAAAGCTTCGCTCACTTTCAGGAACTGCAAGTTGATCTAACAACTTTGAAGACGCTTCTGGGCAAAATGGTTGAAGCATTATAGTTATAATTCTAATGGTTTCCGCAGTTACATATAAAACTTCACCCATGCGAGTAGGGTTTTCTTTTAATCCCCAAGGTGCTTGTTCATTAAAATATTCATTTGCGGAACTTGCCAAAGCAGTTAAACTTTCAATTGCTTCTTTATATTTAAATTCATTAAAAAACTTTTTGTAATTATCTAAGCTTTTATGAGTTTCTTCTAAAAATAATTTTTTATCTTCATCTTTTATTTCTTTATACTCAGGCACTTTACCATCGCAGTTTTTCTGTATCATACTTAAGCTACGTTGTGCTAAGTTACCTATATTGTTTGCTAGATCTGCGTTGCAAGTTTCCACCATGCGCTCTTTACTTAAGTCGCCATCATTACCGAAGGGCATTGCCTTAAGTAGGAAATATCTAGTTTGATCAAGTCCATAATTTTCAACTAGCTCTATAGGCGCAATAACATTGCCGATAGATTTACTCATTTTCTCACCTTCAATTGTCCACCACCCATGGGCGATAATTCTATCAGGTAATTCAAGTTCTGCCGCCATTAAAAATGCTGGCCAATAAACTGCGTGGAAGCGCAAAATATCTTTTCCTACAACATGAACAACTTCACGAACTTCTTTGTTTTTCCAAAAGTTTTTATATTCTTCTGCATTCTCATCAGGGAAGCCAGTTGCAGTTAAATAATTGGTTAGTGCATCTATCCAAACATACATCACGTGACCTTCTGTATCGGGCACATCAACACCCCAATCAAAGTTTGTGCGTGATATTGATAAATCTTTCAAACCACCTTCAACAAAGCTTTTAACTTCATTTAGCCTAGCGTTGGGATAAACAAAGTCAGGGTTGTTTTTATATAATTCCAGAAGCTTATCTTCAAAAGCTGAAAGCTTGAAGAAATAACTTTCTTCCTCAATCCACTCAACTTCCGCGCCAGTTGGCGCTTTGCCGTTGACCAGTTCGCCTTCCTGATAATATGCCTCATCGCGCACGCTATACCAACCTGAATATTTGTCTAAATAGATATAGCCTTTTGCTTCTAGTTTTTTCCATAAAGCTTGAGCGGCTTTTTTGTGACGATCTTCTGTTGTGCGGATAAAATCATCATTTGTTGCATTAAGTAAGTTGCTAGACTCATCACCAGACTTCACCAAATTTCTAAATCTTTGAGAAACAATGTCACATAATTCCTGCGCTCCAACATTTGCATTTTGTGCGGCTTTGTCAATTTTTTGGCCATGCTCGTCAGTTCCTGTTAAAAACTTTACGTTTTTACCATCTAATCTTTTGAATCTCGCCATAACATCACAGGCGATTGTAGTGTATGCATGACCTAAATGTGGGCTATCATTAACGTAATAAATTGGTGTGGTGATATAAAAATTTGGCTTATTCATAATATATTTTTTGAATTTATCGGCTTAATACTATAAAGCTTATATCATGTCTAGTATGCAAGATTTAAATATACCATCTGAATCGACTAACACGCTTTCCGTGTCGCAAATTTCTGCGATGATTCAAAACACTTTAACTTCAAAATTTTCCAACCTTCAAATCAAGGGTGAAATTTCTGGTTTAAAAATAGCGACCTCTGGTCATTGCTATTTTGATTTGAAAGACGATAAAAACGTAATCCATGGCGTTATGTGGAAGGGCGTTGCATCAAAAGTGCCCTTTAAACTTGAAGATGGCCTTGAAGTTGTTGCTTCAGGTTCAGTAACTACTTACCCAGCGCGTTCATATTATCAAATCACAGTTACCAATCTTAAAGTTGATGGTGTTGGCGCATTGATGAAAATGCTGGAGGATCGCAAAAAGAAGTTTCTTGCAGAAGGGTTGTTTGATGAATCTCGCAAGAAGCCAATTCCATATATGCCGAAAACTATCGCGGTGATTACTTCGCCAACTGGTGCTGTGATTCAAGATATACTTCATCGGTTAGGGGATAGGTTTGGTGTTCACGTTCTGGTTTATCCCGTGCTTGTGCAAGGTGAGGGCGCTGCTGAGAAAATTGCTGATGCTATAAATTTTTTTGATATTTTAGATGAAAATTCTAGTATTCCAATTCCTGATACAATTATTGTTGCACGTGGTGGTGGCTCAATTGAAGATTTATGGTGCTTTAATGAAGAGGTGGTAATTCGCGCCGTTGCGGAATGTGATATTCCGATAATCTCAGCGGTTGGGCATGAAACTGATACCACGCTAATAGATTATGTTTCAGACAAACGAGCGCCAACTCCAACTGCCGCGGCGGAAATGGCAGTGCCAGTGCTTGCGGAGATTAGAGGCTATTTGATGGATTTAGATAAGCGCCTTTATTCATCTGTAACAAATAAAATAAATAACTTTGCCAATATACTTAAGGCAAATGCAGCGTCCCTAATTTCACCAGCTCAAAAGCTTGATAACATGAAGCAAAGAATTGATGATTTAAGTGAGCGTTTAGATAACTCAGTAAGTTACACTATAAAAACTAAGCAAAATAAGTTAGAGTCAGTTCAACTTCGTCCAGAATCTATCGAGCGTATGATTGAGGAGAAACAAAAATATCTTCAATCTGCAAAACAGCTTTTAGATAGTTACAATTATAAAAATGTATTGAAGCGTGGTTTTTCAATCACCCATGATGAACATGGAAATATTATCCGCTCTGCAAAAGATTTGTCAGATGGGGATAATATTAACCTAGAATTTTCTGATGGTAAAATAGATGCGACTATAGGGAAGGGCGGCAATAATACTACACCTAAAGAAAGTAAGCCAACTCAAAAGAAAAAATCTAAATCGGCTACGCGAAAAACTAAAAATGAAGGCCAAGAAAGTTTATTTTAAACTATTTTTCATTCCAGAGCGGCGTAATGACAAGCTTGACCTCTAGAATCCAATAGCCAAAGCTAAACTAAAATTTATATCCGTACTTGAACATCCCGAGCACTTCATCTTCTTCATCAAGTCCATTCGGGTTAATTCTATAAACTGTGTTAAGCTCTAGTAAATCGCCTTCAATAAGGTTGGGCTCTAAATTATAGAAAACCTCGAAGTTAGTTTCGCGATATTTATTTGCTAGATCAATATCATATTCACCAAAGCCAAGATTTCCATCCGCATCAATGCTTTGAGGAAGTCTTAAATTTGCTGAGCCATTATTAATTGCAAATGGACGTGAAACCATGAATCCAAAGTTGTTTGAAGTGATGCCAAGCTTCATAGAGTCGGAAAAAACATTGCCGACATTGCTGATAAGACTATTTTGAACTTCATTAATTTTTGAGTAACCTAAATTTAATTCTGCAAATAAGTTGAAAGAATTGTCAATTTTATAATCACCCGCAACTCCTGCAAAATAAGTGGTGGCATCTTCCCCAAAGTCGAATGCGCCAGAAGCACGTGAACCAAGAAAGCTATCTTCCTCAATCATAATTCCAGAATTGAAAGAAATTTTATACTCATCTTCATTTTTAAAGCCGACAGTAGTAGCAAAACTTGTGGCGTCATTACCCTCAAAGGAGGCTGAGTAATTTTGAGTATCTTGAGCAAAGGTGGATTTAGCAATATTAATATCTATAAATAAATCCTTTTTGCTATAGCCAAAGTTTAAAGAGTTAAAGTTGGTATCAAGTGCAGAGGTTGGCACGAAACCAAGGCTCGTAGAAACAAAGCTATCATTATAATCTTTATTAGGTTTTACTTCTTTTTCATTAAAATTAAAGGTGATATTAACAGCTTCATCTTTGTTCAATTTTATGTCACTAGCAAAGCTAGAAGATTGCTTGTCATTTAAATTATCAATTTTACTATTTGTAGTTTTTGAAAAGCTAAAGCTTACATCTTCTGATTCAGAAATTTGTTGAACGGTCTCTTTATCTCTTTTTCTAGCATATAAATAGCTACTATTTTTTAACTTAACCGCCGAGTTATCTGCAAAGCTATTAACTGGAGCATTAAAGTTTCTTTTGAACTTGTCGAAAAACATAATGTTAGCGTCAAGCTTACTAAATGCATTACCAAAACTAGAGGACATGCTTAAGCTAGATTTCTCAAAGCTGGTTAATGCCATTGAGTTTAGCGAGCTTGAAGATAGACCTGTAGCAATATCCCATCCGCCATCGGTTGGAGATGTCGCTTTATCTAAGTCAATCAACCCTCTACCAAAAACTTCATCAACTCCTACATCACCCAAATCTTCGGCTGTTTCATAAATAACATTTAAAATTTCACCAGCAGTTAAATGTGGGTAAGCGCCAGCTACAACTGCAAGTGCTCCACTAACTGCGGGAGCAGAAAAAGAAGTTCCTGAAACGTTATTGTCATATGTTCCGTCTGTATCAGTGGTATATTCACTTACACCTGGAGCTGCTAAACACCAGTTAGCTGCAACTCCGCATCTATTACTGAAGTCTGCGATAGTTTTGTCAGAGTTTAAGGCTATTGAAGCAATTATATGATCTGTAAAGTCTGCCTTTTCAGGGTTAACAATATCATATCCAGTTGGTTTACTGCTAGGTGTAGAGTCTAAATCTCCTTGAAAATAATAAGCAACCCCAGCGCTACTAGTTGGTTCACTAAAATATTCATTACCTGATGAGTAAACCATAATTGAATCTGTGGTTACAAGCCTTTGATAAGCTTGCAAAAGGCTTTGGCTGTCTCTGGCGATGGTAAGGTCAGACCTTAATTGCGAAGGCGTTATTCCTGTTGCAGTTGTCCCTAACGTCCCCGGGTCGGACTCCGTTGCGTCAACAATCGGCTGTGATGTTCCATAACTTGCATTGATTATTTTTGCACCTTGGTCAAGGGCGTGGTTAATTGACCTAAATTCTCCAATAGCTGAAAAATCAAATTTGATTGGAACTATTTTTGCAAGTGGTGCAACGCCGTGGCTACCAATATCATTTTTTTCTGCTGCTATAAATCCTGCTACATTTGTTCCATGATCATCAGTAGGGATAAGGTTGTCACCGCTACTTCCTCCCGTTGTACATCCTGAGGAATTACAAAACGCTCCACTGCCTGCTGAAATATTTCCATCTAAATCAGGGTGATCGAGCTCTACGCCGTCATCAATTATTGCAACTTTTATAAAGCCATCTGCATCTGTATCAAATAAATTTCCGCTAGAATCTCTATTGAAAATTCTACCATCATAACCCCTAGTATAAGCTGCGTATGCATTAAAGCCTGCATTGTCGCTTCCTAATGCTTCACTTAATTCAGCTTCAGTTGTGGCAAAATTTGTTCCAGTATTATCTTCAGGGTCAAATAGGCCATCAATTCCTACTGAAGGTTCTGATGAAGTTATGCTTGCACTACCACCTCCGCCTCCGCCAACTGCGATACCTGCGCCAATCAGTGCTGCACCGCCGATTAATACATTAGTCGTTGTTAATATGGAGGAGGGGCCAAGGCCTGATCCTGATTCTTTAGCTTTGTAAATATCGGATTCCTCTACAAGCTCTTCAAGATCCTTTTTACTTTTGATAACTTTCAGCTTTTTTGGCTTAACTTCTGAATTTTCAGTGCTTTGTATATACTGCTTATATTCTTCTTTAATTGTAGACACTGGGGATGTCGTATCTTTTGAATAAACAGCAGTACTACTAAATAATATTGGTAATATTGCCAAAGAAGTTTTTGAAATTTTAAGCATAAATATGATTTTTCTTTTAGAATCATATAATATGCTTGATCTAACAAGTTATATTTGGCCTAGCTGTTATATTTCTATCTTATCGAAGCTTTAAAATGTGACTTTTAAGATATTATAGTGGAGCGAATACTGATAAATAGTCTGGAGGCCGGTGTCGGAATCGAACCGACGAAATACAGGATTTGCAGTCCCGCGCATTACCACTTTGCTAACCGGCCATTATATATTTCTACAATCTTTATTTATTTTTGCTTATTCATCTAATTCACAAAATTCATGTATTTGCATACATTATAATTTTATTCATATCGAATAAACAATCTAAATTTTGATTATAAAAATATCTATATTATTTTGATATACCTATCAAAAAAGGGCAAAGATATTAAAATCTATGCCCTTTTATATTCAAGAAAATTTGTAAATCAAGATTTCAAATCAAACTTTCTAGAAATTTTTCCTAATCTATCTAAGTGATGCAGCTTTGCTAATTAAAGCTTTGTTTGCATCTTTTAAAATATCAACTGACTGAGCTTTATATTTGCTTGGGTTAGCTTCAATCTCAAAGTTTTTAGAACGGTTAGTTCCACCACTAAGTACAGCAGTTAAAACATTTAAACTTTCTTGCACAACTTTGTCAGTAGTAGAAGTTTTATCAACAACCTTACCATAAACTTTACCAGATTCAATTGGTTGACCTAAAGTTACTGTAGGTGTTCCAACGGTAAATGTACTAGTTCCTTCTTTTGCAAATCTAACCTTACCAGTTGTAACTGCTAAGTTTTGTCCGACTGAAACAGATGCCGAGCTAACTCCTGCATGTCCACCAGCGGCAGTGAAATCAACAAAATAAGTAGCTGAAATAACTTGTATGTTATTCTTGCTAGCGAAATCTTGAGCTTGTTGCTCACCATTGCCGAATGCAAAACCACCTGAAACATCTTGAATATCATTCATGAACATAATGCCTTGTTTACCAAATGAAGTTGGTTGGTAAAATTTTGTTTTGCCATATTCAGAAAGCAAGCTTGATTTGTCATCCATATAAGGGAAGTCATATTGCTTAGCTTTGCCATATTGCTCAGATGAAGTAAACTTTGAACGATCAACAACATTATAACCATTTGCCTTTAGTTTAGCAACAAAGTCACTATATGCTGCATCTGTAATTTGAGCTTTTAAAGAGTCAGATACACCTGTAAGTTTAACCTTACCAGTTGCTTTACCTAAGCCACCATTTCCAGTTAAGAATGATCCTTTAGCTTGGTTTTTAGCAATGCTTGATTCAGCAAAGCCAACCTTAAAAGATCCAACAACTACATCTTTAATGCCTTTGAAAGCTTTTTCCCCATCTACTTCAACATCGGAATTTGTAGTCATTCCCATAAAACCGCTAGAGTTTTTGCCACGTGATACAACCCCGTCTGAGCTAGATACGCCACAAGCTGCAAGTATAAATACTGCAGATAATGTAAGAATTTTATTCATTATATTTACCATTAATTTTTATAAAATATTATTTGTTAGTTGTTAAAATAACTTTTCGAAATTATAAAGAATTTTCATTTAATCAACAATTAATTAAATTAAGTTAATGAAAAATATATTAGTTCTAGCAGGTGACGGCATCGGGCCCGAAGTTTGCGCGGAAACTGTAAAAATTATTGAGTTTTTTAATTCAAAATCTGAAGAAAAAAGATTTTCTATTTCTTATGCCAATATTGGTGGGGCAGGGATTGATGCTGAAAGTAACCCATTCCCTGATTCAACCCGTGATGCTTCTAGCAAGGCAGATGCAATTCTTCTTGGTGCTGTAGGTGGTTATAAATGGGAGTCACTTCCAATCGCTGAGCGTCCTGAAATTGGCTTGTTAAAAATCCGTAAGCATCTGGAATTATTTGCTAATTTGCGTCCTGCTATAGTTTTTGATGAGCTGGCGGAAGCTTCAACCTTAAAGCGTGAAATTGTTTCTGGATTAGACTTGATGATTGTTCGTGAGCTTACAGGTGGTATATATTTTGGTGAGCCTAAAGGCGTTGAAGAACTTCCCAATGGTGAGCAGAAAGGTTATAATACGCTAGTATATTCAACTCATGAAATTGAGCGCATTGCTCGTGTTGCCTTTGACTTGGCGCAAAAACGTGGTGGTAGAGTTTGCTCGGTTGATAAAGCAAATGTTCTTATTGCGACTGAACTTTGGCGTGATGTTGTGAAAAAAGTTCATGATGAAGAATTTGCTGATGTTGAGCTTTCAAATATGTATGTAGATAATGCGGCAATGCAACTTGTTCGTAACCCTAAGCAGTTTGATGTTATGGTAACAACTAATATGTTCGGTGATATTCTATCTGATTGTGCGGCGATGCTAACAGGCTCACTAGGCATGCTTCCATCTGCTTCACTTGGTGCGGCTGACCAGCAAAAATGCAATGCTTTATATGAGCCAGTGCATGGCTCTGCGCCTGATATTGCGGGGCAAGATAAGGCAAATCCACTAGCTACAATTTTAAGCCTGTCGATGATGTTTAAATATAGCTTTGATATGGCGGATGAGTCTAATGCGATTGAGCAAGCCGTGAAAAATGTTCTCGCGAAAAACCATCGTACAGGCGACATTATGAGCGAAGGTAAAGAACTTGTTGGTTGCAAAAAAATGGGTGATTTGATTATTGAAGAGCTTGAAGGCTTAGTTAGCTAGCTTAGATAGTTCTAGCTTAGATAGTTAAGTAAAAAAAACAGCTGGGGGGTGCGCAGTGCGCACACCCCAGTGAAAAAAACTAACTCCTTATTAGGCTTCTTTTTCGTCGCTGTACAATTTTACATGCCAAGCCACAATGACTCCCCATAAAATTGTCAGCCCTATAAATAGGTTTTTTGAAATGGTTGTCCATCCCTCGCTTTTTAAGCCGACCGATACGAACAGTAACCCTAACATAGTTAGGGTAGCTGGCGTAAATACGGCTAAGGCGGATCTGAATATTTTGATGTACATGTCATCATCATATTCAAAATATGCCCCATCGAGGTAGGCGCAGATCATATAAATCAGCGCGAGGCCGAAATCTATATAACCCAGCCACTCCAAACCAAAGCTAGTCTCAAGCTCGGTTGCGTAGTAAATGACGCCAACTGGCATCAAAAACAACGCTAATACGCGATACTTTACCATAATTTTTTTTTTATTTTAAAGTATAAAAATTTAAAACAAATCAATCTGCTAGTGAGCTTCATTAACAACGCCCGCTGTTATTTTATGCAAGTGGCTTGCTAAAGCATTGCACCTGTGTTGGCGTAGTTTATGTTGCTAAGTAGTATCAAAATCTGCTTTACTTGGCGCTTTTAGCCAAGAGTCAAAGGGTGGATTAATCCCTTGTAGTTAACGCGAAATGCCTAACTAATCCTAATTCAATTTTAAATTATTAAATAATAGTTCGAGATTATTCTATCACGCAAAGCTTAACAAACCGTTAACAAATATAAAAAATATTGAGAGTTGGCACGTAATGAGCTATATTTATTTGAAATATAAAAATATATGTCATGAAAATATCTTTGCTCTTTATAGCTATTAGTTTGTTCGTAACAGCTTGCGATAAATTTCCACAATTTCTTCGTCGCAGTGAAAACGAAGTTAAGAAGGAATATTATGAGTGGGAGGCAGATGATGAAGATGTAGAGGCTATGTATCTTGCTGCTAAGGCGAATTGCTGTGGCGAGGATAAATTTTCTGATAATGATATAAAATCTTTAAATATGTTCTGTAAGGCTGCGAAAAATGGTCATAAAGCTAGTATGGTTGAAGTCGGTAAGCTTTATTTAAATGAAAACACTATTGAAGGGACGGTCATTCCTTATGACCCTGCTTTAGCATTTACATATTTTAGTATTGCGGAGCAAAATGGTCATGATTACGCTGAATATCACCGTGAAAAACTTCTTATGATGCTTTCTGATGAAGAATTTGCTAGAGCAACTAGACTTGTTGATAGTTTTCCCGTTGTACCTTGTGAGATAACTAGATAATGCAATATCATAAAGACCTTGTGATCACTCAGTAATTAATCAAACTTGATTATTGTAACATTTATCATGCTGTGGTATATTCTATATTTACCATGACAGTACTTACACTTACACAAAATTTTTCAGATGCAAAATTAAACAGCTTATATGTTGATTTTAATAGCTATTTTGCATCTGTTGAGCAGCAGACTAGGCCAGAAACGCGAGGTAGGCCAGTTGTGGTTGTGCCATCTATGACCGAGGCAACTTGTGCAATCGCCGCAAGTTACGAAGCCAAGGCGTTAGGGATAAAAACAGGTACTAAAATATATGAAGCAAAAAAGCTTTGCCCAGAGCTAATTTGCGTTCAAGCTGATCACCAAAAATATATTGAATTTCATGAGGCGATTTTGCATGAGGTGGATAAATATATACCCATCCATAAGGTTTATTCAGTTGATGAATTTGTTTGTAAACTTCAAGGCAAGGAGCAAACAGTGCAGGGGGCAATTAACCTTGCCAAGCAAATCAAAAAGGGGATTCATGAAAATGTTGGGGGGTGCATAACATCTTCAATCGGGGTTGCTCAAAATAGGTTTTTGGCAAAGCTTGCAACTGAAATTGAAAAGCCAAACGGCTTGGTGCTTCTGCAAGGTGAAGATCTTCCGCATAAACTTTTTCAGCTAAAGCTTTCGGATATTTGTGGTATTGGCAAAAGTATGGAATATCGCTTACGCATGAATGGTATTGCCACAATTGCAGATTTATACTCACTTTCTCCTAAGCATATGCGTAGTATTTGGCATTCTGTTGGTGGTGAGCGTATGTGGTATAATTTGCGCGGTTATGATTTACCAGATGTTGAGACAAATAAAACTACAATAGGGCATAGTCATATTCTCGCGCCAGAACGTCGCCCTCAGAAAAAAGCTAAGATAGTAGCGCAAAGGCTAACCCTAAAAGCCGCCAGTAGGCTTAGGCGATATGGTATGCACGCAAAAGCTATGGATTTAAGTGTACGTTTTGAAAATGGGCCAAAAGTTGGGTATTCAAAAAACTTTTATCAGGCGAATGATAACTTTACTTTTTTGGAGGTTTTAAAGGGGTTGTGGAGTGCAATAGGTAAGTCCTATATTCCAAATGCGAGAATCAAAAAAGTTTCAATCACGCTTCATAATTTAATTGAAGATGATAAAATTCAACCTGAATTTTTTGATGATAATAAAATATTTAAAGACCAGTTTATAGTTCAGAAGCATGAAAAAGTTTCCGTAGCTATGGATAAATTAAACAGTAAATATGGTCGGGATACTATAGTTATCGGTTTCTCTCCTAATATATCTTCTGATTTTTCAGGTACTAAAATTGCCTTTAATCGCATTCCTGAATCTCAAGAATTTTATGAATAGAAGGCTGGTGAAAAGTTTAAACAGCTTTAATAATTTGTAATATACACTATATCTATCGCTGTAATGAGCATATTTAATTTAAAATCAGATTATAAACCTGCGGGTGATCAGCCAAATGCTATTAAAAAGCTTACTCAAGGGTTTAATAATGGCTTATCCGATCAAGTTTTGCTTGGTGTAACTGGTAGTGGTAAAACTTTTACCATGGCTAATATTATTCAAAATATTGGCAAGCCAACGCTGGTTATGGCGCACAATAAAACTTTAGCCGCGCAATTATATGCAGAGTTTAAGGAGTTCTTTCCTGAAAATGCAGTTGAGTATTTCGTCTCTTACTATGATTACTATCAGCCAGAGGCTTATATTGCCCGTTCTGATACATTCATTGAAAAAGATAGCTCAATAAATGAGCAGATTGACAGGATGCGACACTCCGCAACCCGTGCTTTGCTGGAGCGTAAGGACGTGATAGTAGTTTCATCTGTTTCATGTATATACGGTCTTGGCTCGCCTGAATTATATTTACAAATGTCTTTCAAAATTAAGAAGGGCGAAGAATATAACATGAGGGGAATAATCGATAAGCTTGTTGAGCTTCAATATACGCGCAACGATAATAATTTTGTGCGTGGAACTTTCCGCGTTAAGGGGGATGTTCTAGATATCTTCCCTTCTCATTATGATGATATGGCTTGGCGTTTAGAATTTTTTGGTGATGAGGTTGATAGAATTTATGAGTTTGATTCTCTAACTGGTCATAAGGTTCAAGATTTGCAGGGAATAACAGTTTTTGCTAACTCTCATCATGTGACGCCACGTCCAACAATGATTCAGGCAGCTCAACTTATCAAAGAAGAGGCAAAAGAGCGTGTTGCATATTTTGAAGAAAATAACAAATTGCTAGAAGCACAAAGAATTGGCCAGCGCACTCAGTTTGATATTGAAATGATTATGGAAACTGGCACAACCAAAGGTATTGAAAACTATTCCCGCTATCTTTCAGGGCGTAAACCTGGGGAGCCACCACCGACATTATTTGAGTATTTGCCAGATGACGCTTTGCTATTTTTAGATGAATCACATGTTACGGTTCCGCAAATTGGTGGGATGTTTAATGGTGACAGGGCTAGAAAGACAAACCTTGTTGATCACGGTTTTAGGCTTCCTTCCGCGCTAGATAATAGACCGCTTAAATTTGAGGAATGGAACCATATGCGTCCACAAACTCTTTATATTTCTGCAACTCCAGCTCCTTACGAGGTTGAGCTTGCAAATGGAGAAGTAGTTGAGCAAATTATCCGCCCTACAGGGTTGGTTGATCCGCATATAATCAAAAGGCCATGTGATCACCAAGTTGATGACATAATTAGTGAATCAAAAAAAGTTATAGCAAAAGGTTTTAGGGTTTTAATCACTACTTTAACAAAGAAAATGGCTGAAGATTTGAGTGAATATATGAAAGAGCAGGGGCTTAAAGTCACCTATCTTCACTCTGATGTAGATACTATCGAGCGTATTGAAATTATTCGTGGTTTGCGTGAAGGGGTAACGGATATTCTTATCGGGATTAACTTGCTCCGCGAAGGGATCGATATTCCTGAATGTGGCTTGGTTGGTATTTTAGATGCCGATAAGGCTGGCTTCTTGCGCTCCAAAACTTCATTAACGCAAACAATTGGTCGTGCCGCTCGCAACAGTGAGGGTTATGTTATACTTTATATGGATGTTGAAACTGATGCGATTAAATATGCGGTTAGTGAAACTGATAGAAGGCGAAAGATTCAAGAGGACTACAACAAAAAGCACGGCATAACTCCAAAAACTGTTATCAAAAAAATATCATCAGCAATTCAAGATGAAAAGAAAATGGGGCAAAAAAGGAAAATTGATAATGATGAAAACGTTGTTTCAATTGCGCAATTAAGAAAAGATATGATTAATGCCGCATCCAACCTTGAATTTGAAAAGGCTGCGAAACTCCGTGATGAAATTAAACACCGTGAAGAGCTAGAGCTATTTGGTTAGTTTATATTGATTTATAAGTGTCGTAAGCTTTTATTTTGTACGCAGATTTTACCTCATGGAGTAGGGCTATACCTTCGCTAGGCTTAACCTCGTCAGTCCTAAAGGTTATATTTATATCTTTTTTGTAGGGTATCGGCTCTAAAGCTCTTCCTGATTCAAGCTCTTCTATAAGTCGGTCTCTAAAATTATCCATTTGCCTTATTGAAACTAAGTTTGTAGAAGAAAAAAAATTAAGCATATGACGAAACATTCCAGCCTCGGGATTCTTTTCTATAAGTTTTCTGTCAACATCTAAAATTCCAACGTGGGCTCCGCTTCTAAAAGTAAGGTTTCCAGCTTTAACGGGGTCAAGATAACCCCCTCTTTGTTTAACGTAATTCATTGAGCGGGCAAAATTTTCTGGGCCTAATGTTTCCATAAATTCATTATATGCCGATCTAAGATCTATGCCTTGTGAATACTCAATACTTTTGGAGTTAACTACACTAACTCCCCAATTTGGAACGAACTTACTACCAGCTTCACTTCTAAAAGTAAGTTGGCCTAAATTTTGGCCTTCCCATTTAGAGTTTGGCAACGATGATATAACTTTCCCTCCCATAAAGAATTCACTATGTCTTGGTTGTGAAGAAACAAAGACAAAATCCTCAAGCCCATTTCCATACTCTCTGTATGCTTGAAGGCTTTTACCACTTCCCCAATTTGAAACTGTAAGTTTTTTTAGTAAGTAATCATCAAATGTTTTATGTAATCTATCTATATGCATATAACTAAACTATACCAGCCAAACATTAATTTTTAGTTAATGGATAAAATAATAGCTTAACCTGAATAAGGTCTATGGCGTTCCATTTCTAAAAATTTTGCTACTTTTAATGCGTAATTTATAACGGTGGAAGGTTTGTCTTCTACGCTAGGC
>CAYGRX010000012.1:0-3299 GCA_964352365.1 uncultured Rickettsiales bacterium | reverse complement strand
CTTTATCTTCTATGTCACTTGCCTTAAAGCTGACTCCAGCTTCTAGTCTTATGCTAATTGTGTCAGAATCTTTTGTGCTTAGTTGAAGTAGGTCTTGCCCATCATTCATGCCTTTATAGAAATATAATTTCGCTGGTATGTATAGGCTGCTCGTGGATTCCAATCCATAGTCTATGTCATTAGGGGTGAAGTGTTTAGTGTAATATAATAAGCCTGAATCATCCCCTCTTATTTTAAAGGCATAAAAACTAAAATCTGAAGAGACGCCCTTCTTCGTCGAATTAACTATCATGTCGTTAAAGGTTGGATATTTTGAATCTAATTTTTTCATAACTAAACTATACCAGCCAAACATTAATTTTTAGTTAATGGATAAAATAATTTATTTTGTAATTAACTGATGATTTGCTTGGCTGTTTTGCTTGCTAATACCCTAATTTAGGTTCCATGCTATAAGCATTCATAGCGGTTTCTACTTTTTTAATAAAAGCTGATGGACGGCGAAACAAGTTTATTTCCATCTCAATGTTGCCAGTAAATTTTGAATTTGGCTTAGATGCTTCAAATTTATTTATGGCTGCACTTAAAACTTTTGTTATATATACCATTTCTTTTGAATCTAGCCCAAAATCTTCATGGAAGGAATGATTTAAGAGACGGGGAGTTATCCGTGCTCTAGCTTCATTTATTCCATCTTGCGTAATTGGGAATTTAGATAGTATGCTTGGCAATGGATAATCTATTGCACCAAAAGTTCTATTTTTTCTTAAGGTGAAATTATAATTCATTGTATCAGGAGTAATTGCTAGGTTCTCTTGTGCATATTTTATATTTCCAATTAATCCTTTTAAACTTGAAAGATTATTAATTTTAAAAGTGTCTAAAATTATGCCTGAGCTATATAAATTTGTATTGCGTCCATTTGACGTGGCTAAATATAAAAAATCTTCGGTGTTAATGAGTTGAGGGGCTTCCGTTTTGTTTGCAAATATAACTTGGCCAAAGTCTAAGCCGGCATATATATTAGGTTCGGATTGTAAAATTGTATTACTTTGCAAAAATTCAGCAATTCTCTGTCTCATGATATCGGGCTTGTCATACTCATGGTCATAAGAGCGTTTATTTATGATAAAAAGCTTATTAAATGGGTGTTGCTCAATCTGCCTAGCATCCTTACCAAGCCCATGTTGTCTATCCTGCTGAGATATTAAGTCTAGAAGCAGATCGTAAGTAGTTTTGTATGACGATATGGTGTTTTTCATAACTAAACTATACCAGCCCAACATTAATTTTTAGTTAATGGATAAAATAATATATTTTGTTAATCTTTTGTTAACTATTTTGTGATAAATTTAAGTTTCAATCTCCTCATACATATAAATTCTTATATGTAGAATGGTTTAGCGGTATTTACCATCAGTTTAACCTGAAACCGCTTGTTGAATCTACTTACTTTGAAAAAACTTTCATCCTTCTACTTGCTTCATCTACTAGCAAGCCTATCTGGGATTTAAGAATTTAAAGTACTGCCGCATCAGTGCAGCGTAGGGTAGTTTTTAATTTGTCAAAAAATTAAAAAAAAATGACAAATAATAGCAACAAGGAGAAGGATAAAGAGCCTTCTTCTAATTCTAACGCCACTACAACCGAAAAAAAGGTTGTAGGAGAGCTCCCCCTTTCTCTTGATGAGATCAAGAAGAGGGAGGCTCTTGGCAAGGGGGGCACTCTTTTCCCAGACTTCGATCGCATAATTAGCGATTAGTCTGGTCTAAAGGGAGAAGAGTAACTATAGCAATTTTAACGCCTAAAAATAAAGGTAAAGTTAAAATGTTATGGGAGCTCTTCTCCCCCCTTTTTTCTGCACATTATACCCAGTATAAATCAATATAAGCTTCCACGAATTAAAATAGTAACAATTATCTTGATAATAATTTGAGGGGTTATAGATTATTGATCGTTATAGAAATGTAACTACAAAATATGAGGTATATAAATGTTTACAAAAACTTTCACATCAATGGCTTTAACGGCTGCAATCTTGCTTTCTGCTAATTTAACTGAAGCAAAAGATCATAAGGACCATAAGGACCATAAAAAACATGAAGGTAGAAAATCTTTTGAAGATAGGGTTGATAAATGGGAAAATATGAGCGAAGAAGAGCGTGAAGCTAAAAAAGCTAAGCATGAAGAAAGAATGGATAGGCTTAAAGAGGAAAATCCTGAAAAATATGAAAAAATAAAAGCTCGTCATGAGAAGAAGCGTTCTAGAATGGAAGAGCTTAAAGACTTATCTCCTGAAGAGCGTAAAGCAAAGTTGGAAGAGTATAAAAGAGAAGCAGAGGAAAAAAGGTCTGAAAGAAGAGAGAAATTTCAAGATAAATGGGAAGGTGCTTCTGAAGAGGAAAGAGCTCAATTCTGTGAAAAGATTATAAAAAGATGTGACTCAGGCAAAAAAATGGCTTGTAAGCTTAAGGCTGATAAATGCTAATCAATTATTTGAAAGCATAATATAAAAATCGAGAGAGCTATTTGGAAAATATTTCAGATGAAGAACTTATTCTAAGGGTTGCAGGAGGAGATAAAAATGCTTTTTCTGCACTCTCTCGTAGATATTCTAAAAGCCTTTATGGCCTTGTATATAGAATGTTTTATAGCTTCTCTATGGCGGAAGATGTTACTCAAGAAGTTATGCTGAAAATTTGGCGCAAAGCCGATATGTGGGATAGTGAAAAAGGTTCCGTATTTTCATGGATGTACAAAATTGCTGTTAACCACTGTTTAGACGAAAAAAGAAAAAATAAACATAGCTTCGTTAGAGATTTGCCTGATGAGAGTTTTATTTCTAGGGATGACTTGCAGGATGAAGTTTTGCAATCCGAACAAGAATATAAAATAGTTATGGATGAAGTTAAAAACTTGCCGGAAAGACAAAGAATAGCTGTTAACTTATTCTTTTATGAGGGCTTAAGGGTTAAAGAGGTTGCTGAATCTATGGGGGCAACAGAAAAGGCGGTGGAGAATTTACTATTAAGAGGCAAAAAAACTTTAAGAGAAAAGTTGGTTGATTAAATGAATTTAGAAGAATTTGAAAATAATCTAATTTTAAACGGGTCTAATCTCAATAAATGGGATGATAAGCTCCTTGCTGAACGCGCAAAAAAATATATTGAAAAAACTAAATCAGCTAAAGAGTTGCATATAAAATACAAAGAGTTAGATAAAAAACTGGCTCTTTTAAATGAGGTTCCTAGCACGGAAAACTTGGATGTAAAAATTGAAGAATATGTTTTTACTAATGT
>CAYGRX010000011.1:9650-19436 GCA_964352365.1 uncultured Rickettsiales bacterium | reverse complement strand
TAGGCACCCTTGCAGCATACCAACAAAGTCTTGAAGGCAAACTCTCTCAAGAACCTAGTTCAGAAGATTTGGCACGTACATTTAAAGGGCAGATAAAAAAACAAGGTTTTGATCGGTGGGCTAAAAAAACACCACCGAGACAAAAACAATTACCTGACGCGCCTATAAGCATAAGTAAGGGAGTGGCCGAAGCCTTATATATGGCAGTAGATATAAGGTTGCAACCCAACCATAGAAAACCTGAGGTAGTAATCACCATGGTTAGAGATAAAATTAAAAACTTGTCTAAGGGTAAAGACTTTACAGACAATCTAAAAAACCGACTAAAAAAAATGATGAGTAACAGAAATTATAATAATGAAGATGTAAAAACCGCAGCAGATTTGATAGGTCAATTTATCAATGAGCCTGATTCACCCAGTATAAAAAAATAAAACTAAAAAATTCCTGGCGTTAACCTTTTATTAATTTTTGTGTGATAAAGTTAGGGAGAAAAAAAACTAAATAAGGTAAGAGCTAATGGAATTTAAACGAAGAGGAACAGATAATGTTCTTTTTATAAAACTAACAAAAGATGATCAAAATGCAATTAAAGCTAAATGCTTAGAAGCTGGTGAAAAAGGAACTTTTTTAACTCATTTTCCAAGCAACACAATGAAAGATGCAAACTCATCAGGTAGTAATGTTGTAACTTCAATATGGAAAAAAGTTAGGGATAATTTTCTAGAATACCCACAAGAGTTTACAGAATTTTTTGATGAGGTTGCAGCGGTTATAGATCAAGGAAAAGAGGGATACGAAAAAGCTGCAAATATTGGCGATAGCTTGGAAGCTAAACTAGCAGACACCGAAGAAAACTGGAAATTATTAATGAAGCGTAATAGGCAAAAAGCTGGACAGGAGCAACAACGCTGGACAAACAGAACCGATGATAGAGCAAGGCTAGTGCCTGGAATGGAACAAAGCAGTATTAACCAAAAAACAGTAGATATAATTCACAATGTTTTAAAAATTGAATCTACACCTAATTATAATAACTCAGCAGCTTTTCTAAGAACTGTAGATGCAAAAATTAAAACATTATTAGATAGACCCGATTTTAAAAATGTATTAAATAGAAATTTAGATACTTTAAAAAAAAGTAACCGATATGATACTAGTGAAGTTGAAGCAGCTAAAAAAATTATAGAACAAAGAATTGATGTGCTCAAAAATAATGAGCCATGGGGCCCAGGCTCAAGAAAATAAAACCTACTCAAAAACTTTGGCAAGGGCAAATGCTTTTGGTGTTGAATCTTTTAACGACACATCAAAGAAGGGAAGGTCTACGAAATTGACTATTTTTTCAGTATTTTCAGCGTTGGCGTTATAGTTGTTTATTAGCGCGACTACTTCTTCTTCGTAAGAAATATCAAAAACTGCGATTTTTACTTTGTCTCTAACTAAGCTTTGGAAAACTACTTCAATAGTTTCAGCTTCAATAATATCAGTGAAGAAGCCAAAATGTTCGCGCGCGAGATAATAAGCATGAACATCAGACAACATAACCGCAATAGAGCTATGCTCTTCATGGTTAATTGAAAGAGTTATCATACCACGCCAAATATTAGCAATAGCGAGGGCGATTTTATCTGGATAGCCATCATCAATAGCTTTTTTATAAATATTAAGAACCATATCGCGCTCACGAGTTGGCTTCATGATGGTTTTTATGTGCGATAAATTTTGCGCTTTGTATGCACCAACCTGCCCTACTATGCTTATTCGCTTTTTCAAAAGATCGTAAATTTCATCATTAACTGAATCAATTTGCTTTCTTAAATCATTTAAAGAAGTTTTGTTTTCCATTTTGCAATATTCATGTATTTTAGCCTCATTATGCTATCATTAGAATTCTCAATTGCAATGCGATATTTAAAAGCGAAGCGAAAAGATGGTTTCGCCTCCCTCGTATCTGTGTTCTCATTTATAGGTATCATGCTTGGAGTTGCGACTTTAATTGTAACTATGGCGGTGATGAACGGCGTAAAAACTGAGCTGATCAATCGTATCATTGGCATTAACGCACATATATCAGTTTCATCTTTTAATGGCCAGATTGCAAATTACGAAACGCTGGTTGAAGACATAAAAAAGATTGAAGGCATTAAAACTGTAAACGCGGCAATCCACGGGCAAGTGCTAGCAAGCGTTGGTGACAATAATGTCGGGCTATTATTTAGAGGATTAAAGAAAGAGGATTTAATTTCGAAAGAGTTGGTTGCAAATAGCATTATCGCTGGTGATATTTATGAAGATAAATCCTTTCAAGTTATAGCGGGCGTAAATTTGGCAAGGAATATTGGCGTTAGAATAAATGATGATGTAAAATTACTTTCGCCTAAATTTAATTCCACAGTTTTTGGTGCAGTTCCCAGAATGAAAGATTTTAATGTTGTCGGCATATTTGATGTTGGGATGTATGAATATGATTCGTCGGTTATTTTTGGATCATTAGAGGATGCGCAGAAATTCTTCAATTTAAAAGACAAAGCAAATACTCTTGAAATTAGAGTTGTTGACCCAAAAAACTTGTTTGAGATTAAGTCTCAAATTTTAGAATTGATTAGCAATACTGATTTATATTTGAATGACTGGGAACAATCAAACTCGGGCTTTATTGAATCAATCAATGTTCAGTCTAATGTTTTATTTTTAATTCTGGCTTTAATAATTTTAGTAGCAGCATTCAATGTAATTTCTGGAATGGTAATGCTGGTACGTGACAAAGCAAAAGAAATTGCAATATTAAGAACAATTGGAATGTCAAAGGCTAGCATTGTGAGGATTTTCATTATATGCGGTTTTTCAATTGGCTTTGTTGGAACGGTTTTGGGGGTTTTACTGGGAGTTTTATTCGCAACTAACATTGAAGAAATTAGGCTGTGGCTTGAATCAATTAGTGGAACAAATTTATTTGCGGCTGAAATATATTTCCTATCACAATTGCCCGCTGAAATAAAGAGTGACGACTTGATTAACATAACTTCACTGGCATTATTCTTGTCTTTTCTATCCACTATATACCCATCCTACAAAGCAGCTAATACTGACCCTGCGGAGGCTTTGAAGTATGAATAGCAAAAGTAGTAATATTATAGAAATTTCAAACCTTAATAAGAGTTTTACTCAAGGTAAGGAAACCTTAGATATATTAAAAAACGTTAATTTAGAAGTTGCCTCAGGAGATATAGTTTCCTTAATTGGTCAGAGTGGCTGCGGAAAATCTACCTTAGTGCAAATAATCGGCGGACTGATGGGCTATAATAGTGGCCTAGTGAAAATTGCTGGTAATGACTTAGGAAAACTTAATGATAAGGAGAAAACCAACCTCCGAAGAGATAAGGTTGGCTTTATATACCAACAACACCATTTGCTATCAGATTTTTCAGCCCTAGAGAATGTAGAGCTTTCTTATAAAATTGGTAAAAAAGACGCTAAGAGATCAAGGCAAGGGTCAATAGAACTTCTGGAAAGACTAGGACTGAAAGATAGAATTCACCATAGACCAGCAGAACTTTCTGGCGGACAACAACAAAGAGTAGCTATCGCGAGAGCATTTGCAAATGAACCGAGTCTTATTTTAGCAGATGAACCAACTGGGAATCTAGATGAACAAAATTCAAAAATAGTAACGGATTTATTCCTAGAAGTAGCGAAGGAAAATGGCACAACCCTTGTAATTGCAACACACGATAAAGAAATCTCAAGAAAAACTAAGCTAATTTACGAAATTAGTAGTGGCAATATCCATCTTGTTAGATAATTGTTACATTGATTTTACGCATGATAAATAGTAAAATAAAAGAACGATTATGAAGAATTTTTTAGATAAAAATAAAACCGTTAAGCAAGTTAAGAACTGGTATCAAGATAGATATGAGAGGGTTTTGATACAAAGAAACATACTTTTTGTAATGGTTGTTTCTTTTATAGCCATTTTTGGTTTTATGATTGTAGGTATCATGAAGTTGAATTCAACTAAGGTGTACGAGCCTTTTATTGTTCAGATCGAAGAAAATACAGGAATAATAACAAAAGTTAATAACAAATCTGTTAGAGAACTTTCCGCGCAAAAAGCAATTAGAGACGCTTCACTAGTTAAGTATATACTTGCTAGGGAATCTTATAATTATGCAGATTATAACTTTAACTATTATAAAGTTGTAAGGTTAATGTCTTCCTCTGATGTTTTTAGCGAGTTTAATAGCATTGTTTCACCTTCAAACCCTAATAGCCCTATATCTTATGGGTTTGATTACAAGGTTGAATCTGTAATAAAATCAATTGTAGATATTGATGAAAAAGATAATTTAGTACAAATTAGGATATCAAAATCAAAATATTCTACAAAATCTGGTGGAGGATCTCCAGAAAAAACAGATGACTTCATCATAACGCTTACATATGCGTATAGGAACTTAGAGTTAACTGAAACTGAGAGATATATTAATCCTCTTGGAATTCAAATAACTGGATATAGAATCAACGAGGAGCAAAGTGCGAAGAGGATATAAAGCAATTTTTTTAGCATTTTTATCTTTATTGATAATAAATGTGAATACAGCATACGCTCTTGAGGAAGTTGGTTCTGACTCAAGGATTAGAACCCTAATATATGGTAAAAATGATGTATATAGAATTATAACAACATTTGGTTACCAAACTACAGTTGAGCTTCACCCCGACGAAAAAATAAAAACAATATCTCTTGGCAACTCTTCATCATTTAAAATAACGCCACAAAAAAATAGATTATTTATTAGAGCCTTACAAGGCGGGCAATTAACAAATATGATTGTTATAACTAATGAAAGAACATATCAGTTTGAGCTGTCATCTATTTTAGATAGTTTGCAAGAAATGATGTATGTGGTGAAGTTTTATTACCCAGATAATTTTAATGATTCTGTTGGCTCATTGGCTCCTATGAGTAGTTTTGGCGGTGGTGGAAATTCTAACATAATGGTTCCAGAAGTTAATTTAAGGGGGATGGCTCCTCAGAATATACAACCTTCATTTGGTGGTGGAGCTATGGGTTTTGGAGGTATGCCTTCCCAATCTCAACCCTTAATGCCCGGACAAATACCAACTCAACCATTTGGAAATAGGCCGCAATCTTTAAATTTTTCTGGAAGCTCACCCAATAATATGGTTTTTGATGCCCCCCCCACTGGCAGTTTAAATTATAATTATAGCTTAACTGGTCC
The DNA here is from genome assembly GCA_964352365.1 of uncultured Rickettsiales bacterium. Taxonomy (GTDB): domain Bacteria; phylum Pseudomonadota; class Alphaproteobacteria; order Rickettsiales; family UBA8987; genus CAYGRX01. The sequence continues at coordinate 14,187 of CAYGRX010000011.1, read as the reverse complement.
AGATTACTTATCGCCTTCAGAAGTATATGACGATGGAATTAGAACTTTTATAAAGTTCAAAACACCTGAAGGCCCTATTTTTAAATATTCATCATCTGATGGAAAAACAATGTTACCAACACCTGTAAACTATACAAGGCAGGGAGAATATTATGTTCTTGATGGTGTTACACCAAAGTTAACAGTTTTCTTTGGTAGTGAACATATATGTATTTATAACGAAGCAATGAGCAATAGCGGATTTAGGTATTAGTATGCTTGATGATGATAAAAAAGATTTTGGCCCCTTTGATGACGAGTATCTAGATGATGACTTCGATGATGACTTTGATAAAAAACCAAAAGATATAAAAGAGACAAAAAAATCTGATAAAGGTGATTTCGATCAGTTCCCAGAAGCTGAGACTCCAAATTTTGAGGATGATGAAGACTTACCAGATGATGTTCCAGCAGTTTCTAAAGAGCAAAAGAAGAATATTGCAGCTATTATGGTTGTGTCATTTTTTGTATTATTTGTAGTTTATCAATTCACTTCATCTGGGGATGAAGAGGTTAAACCAGTTGCCAAAAATGAAACTGAAGAAATGTCTGAAGAGTTCCGAGAGCGCGGTAGTGTACCAACCTTAGATAGAGACTACAGCAAACTGGCAGATGAGGCGGCGAAGAAAAAACGTCAAGAACAAAGTAAGTTAGAGAATATTGTTGTAGCCCCCCCACCTCCTCCACTTATTGAAGCATCAAGTCAATTTGTGGGAGGATCTTCATCTGGACCAGCTGGATTACCTAGCTTGGGAAGGCCACCATCTATTAGCTCTTCAAATAGCCCTAGGGAGCCATTAGTAACAAAACTATTTGCAAATAATGGAAGGTCAGGTGGAAGTGGGCCTGGTTTACCAAGCCTAGGTAGCGGCGGTAGTTCCGGCAGCTATAATGGCGCACGTGGCGGCCAAGGCGGTGCAAACGTAATAGTTTCAGAAGATTATAGAGAAAGAATCCAAGCGCCTATGTTTCTACTTAGGGGTTCTGATACTGACTATGTAAACAAAAGAGAATCAATTTCGCAAGGTCTTCCTGATAGAAACTATGTTATGGCATTATCTGGTGCAGATAGAAGTGACGCAACATATATTGGTGATTTAAATAGCGTAATTATACAGGGTAAGGTTATTGATGCAGTTATTGAAACCGCAATCAACACTGACCTGCCAGATGGCATCTTGAGAGGTATTATAAGTAGGGATGTTTATGCCGAAAAAGGTAACAGAGTTTTAATACCTAAAGGTTCTAGACTGATCGGAAAGTATAATACAGAAGTTAAGTTCGGCCAAGCTAGAGTATTTATAATTTGGGACAGAGTTATTAGGCCAGATGGTGTTGATGCTATATTAGATAGTCAAGCAACTGACTTACTTGGTAGAAATGGTGTATATGGAAAGTTGGATAACAGATTCTTTGAAATATTTGGCTCATCTATTCTACTTAGTTCTATTTCTGTAGCCTTTGCAATTGCCGCAAGTTCAGTTGCAGGAGATACTGAAAGTAGCCAATCCAGCAGTGTAGGGGGAAATGTTGTAGAAAATACAAACCCTGAAACTGAAGCGATTAAAGCCGCAGTTGAAAATGTTGGTGGTAAAGTTAGTGAAATTGCAGAAGAATTATTAATCAACAAACCTCGTGTTCTTGTAAACCAAGGAACTAAGATAAAAGTTTTTGTTAATAAAGATGTACATTTCCCTGATGAATTTGTTAGTGATGGTAACAAAGTTAATATAATTTATTAGATCATAATATTATAACTGGAGACAATTAATGAGTGTTGCAGCTTTAGACACATATTTACGACCTATATACGAAATTTTAAATGAAGATGACGTAAATGAGATTTGTATTAATAGGCCATTAGGTTGCTGGGTAGAAAAACGTGGTGAACATTTTTATAAAGAACTTCCCGGCTTTGACATTAATCACCTACTTTCAATGGGAAGGCTAATTGCACAATCTACTAACCAGTTAATCAGCACTGAGAACCCCCTACTTTCAGCAACACTACCAAATGGTTACAGGGTTCAGGTCGTTTTCCCACCTGCAGTAGAGATGAGCACAGCAGCTTTTTCAATTAGAAAGCCAAGTGTTTTAGATTTCAGCTTAGATGACTATAGGGAAATGGGTTCTTTTGATATGATTGAATTTGATCATAAAGCAAACCCAATTAACGAAACCCTAAGAGAACTACATGAAAAACATCAAGTTGAAGAGTTTTTAAAAACTGCGGTTCTAGGCAAAAAGAATGTTATTATTAGTGGTGGTACATCGTCTGGTAAAACTACGTTTGCAAATGCGATGTATAAACATATTCCTGATAATGAAAGGCTAATTACAGTTGAGGATGCGAGAGAGATTACTTTGAAGCAACCTAACGTTTTGCACTTAATGGCATCAAAAGGTGGACAAGGTTTGGCAAAAGTTACAACTCAAGATTTGATTGAGGCTTGTTTGAGACTTGCCCCAAGCAGGCTAATTGTTGGTGAGCTTCGTGGTGCAGAGGCTTTCTCATATTTGAGAGCTGTAAATACAGGTCACCCAGGATCTATTGCAACCTTACATGCTGACAACCCGAAACTTGCAATTGAACAATTATGCATGATGGTTTTACAATCTGGCTTAACTTTGACTAGAACTGAAATTAAAAATTACGTTAAGCAAGTTGTAGAAATTGTAATACAGCTTAAAAAAGGCCCCGGCGGGGTTAGATATGTGAGTGAGATCTATTACGATCCTAATGACTAGTTAGGCTTTTAATGTACTTAGCCTTAACCTTTAGTTAACCCTTTTATGATAAAATATAAGAGGGAAACAGAGGTTAATTATATCAGATGATGTTAAATATATAACAATAAAGGCAGATTCTAGCAAAGAATATAGCTTCTATTATGATTCATCTAACGAATATTCAGCAAATCTTTTCGAGGGTGAAGAACGAGATTCTTATGTAAAAAAGCTTGAAGAAATTGTGGATGAATTAGAGCAGGAACGTGAAGAAAACCCGCATCAAGAAGTAGCTGATAGAATTTTTATAAGAGGAACAAACTTCTCAGGAGGTAGCATAACCCAATCTCTAGATGGTGTAACAGAAGATGACCCTTTCCTTGATTACTATAGACAAGGAGATTTAGGAAAAATGTTAACTATTTATTCTGAAACTCTAAAAGTCTATGATAGAGATGGTCTAGGAGGCATGCTTGAGCACGAGTTGGGGCACGTTATAAACACTAGGATAACAAATGTTCCATCTAGGGACTTAACTTTGAGCGTAGAACGAAACGCTAGTGAGTTTGGTAGAAATTTAGATCTTTCTTATGAAGATATTGAAGAAAAAATACAGGCCGAACTAACAAACTATAGAGCAAAAAATAATGACCTCTCAAAGGAATCTATAGCAGAAATATCATCATATTTAGCTCAAGAAGAGGGAGATATAAGAAAGTCTTTATTTAACAAAGGAGATAAAAAAAACCTTAGGCGACTTGATAAACTTCTAAATGGAAAAGATTTAAAACAAGATGATATTTTAGAACTATTATACTCTTATATGGAAACGGTAATTAGATCTAACTATCCATCTAAGCTTATAGAACTTGATTTAGATAATAAAGACTTTGTGAATTATATAGAGCAAGCTTCGGTCATAATTGATAAAGCTGACAGCCTTGTTGAAATGATAGATTTTTTAAGTGAAACACCTGATACTATGTCAACTCATGAATTGGCGCAATATATAGCAGACAAAAATATGACTGCTCAATTTGATGAACTAACTTTTTCATTCTATGAATATACTGAAGCTGCTGAAAAAGTTTATAGGAAGCCATCCCAAGTTGAAACAATAGTAAGCAAACCAAAACTTAACGCAGATGGTGAAGTAATAGCTGAATTAGTTATTTTAGATCCATCCCCATACGCTTTAAACAGAGGAGAAGCCTACGTTTTACCTAAAAATATTAGTGATAAAGACAGGGAAAAATATTTAGAAATATTTAAAAAAATACAAGATAATGCTGAAATAATTTCTAGTTTTAGCGAAAGAATAGAGAAATTAGCCAACTATAACGAAGCAGCTGCTGACTTAAATATTGATGATAATATTCTAGGTGCCTTAAAATTCTTTAAAAATTCAAAGCGAAGATTCGATGAGTTAAGTGATGTTGATAAAGCTTTAGTAAGTATTTTTAACTCTGCGCCTGTTCACCCAGGCGTTGAAGATCGAATTGAATATCTAGAAAATAAAGCACGAATGAAAGTGGAAGAGGCAAAAGATGTTCATGCGATGTTAATTGCAGACGGCAACCTTAGTCAAGAAGATGTAGACTTGCTTGTTGAGATAGGTGGTGACCTAATTAAAATACAAAATTCTAATACTGGAACATTAAACGATAAAATAGGCTTCTACGATGTTGATTCAGGCGAAATAAAGAGCACAGCAACCTTCTACGAGAATGACGAAGTTAAAGATAAAACTAGAGATTAAAAATCTAAACCC
>CAYGRX010000011.1:0-9640 GCA_964352365.1 uncultured Rickettsiales bacterium | reverse complement strand
ACCCTGATAATTACAATTTCACAAATTGGACGTTTGCCAATCTCTTTAAAGAAAAGTTTCTTCAAATGCTTCCTAAGTTTTTTAACTATTTTCTCTGTAGCTAAATTTTTAGGCTGAGATAATATAACATGCGCGATTTCTTCTTCTAAGTAATCTATAAATGACTGATTCTCAAGCTCATCAAGAACACCCGGAGTTTTAATATATATATCGGCTAAAATTGAATTATTACTATCAATTGTAGCACCAACAACGCATATCCCTTGGTCACGAAGCTTTTTACGAATCTCCATAACAGCACCATCTTTTGGCTGAAGGGTTTTACCGTCAACCCCCATATAACCTGAGCGCACTTGCATCATAGAACCAGAATTATCTTTATCTAAACGGATCATTTCCCCGTTTTGAAGTTCAATAGTTTTTGGCACACCAACTGATTTAGCTAGCTTCACATGTTCATGAAGATGCGTTGGCTCACCATGAACAGGAATAGCAATTTGCGGCTTAACAAGTTCATACATTTTACTCAATTCTTCACGTGAAGGGTGACCTGAAACATGAACCTGATAGTTTTTTTCAGTAAAAACTTCACATTTCAAATGAACGAATTGATTGAATAGTGCAAAAATTTTCTTTTCATTGCCTGGAATAATTTTTGAAGAAAATATTACGGAATCTTTGCTTGTAACCTTTAACTTAGGGTGCTTACCACTAGCAATTTTTGCCATAGCCGCCCTCTCCTCGCCTTGGCAACCAGTACAAATAACCATTACTTCGCTACGCTTATAATTTTTTGCCTCCACATCACTAATGAACGGCTCAATATCCCTAAGGTAACCAGTATCTTTTGCAAAAGTTGTAATTTTACTAAGGCTTAAACCAGCTAAAACAACCTTACGCCCACAAGCTTGTGCGACTTTACATAAAGTATCAATCCTCGCAACGTTACTTGCAAAAGTTGTTACAAAAACCATTCCAGATTGCTCTGAAACTAACTTTTTCAAATGAGGAAATAAATCTTCTTCGGAACCTGAGAATTTTGGATTAAATACATTTGTAGAATCACAAACCATTGCTAGAACGCCTTCTTCACCAAAAGCCTTAAGTTTTTCAAAATCACTTGCAGGTTGAACTACTGGTCTAGGATCAAACTTCCAATCACCAGTATGTAGAACATTCCCCTTCGGAGTTCGGATAAAAATACCGTTCATTTCAGGTATAGAGTGAGTGATTTGAACCATCTCCAAGTCAAAATCACCAACATTAAACCTAGAACCCGGCTTAACAATATTTATTTTTGCACGCTTTACAGCACCAACCTGCTCTAACTTATTTTTAACAATCTCCGCAGTAAACGGAGTTGCATAAATTGGCAATTCTAGTTGATCAAATAAATAACCCACAGAACCTAAATGATCTTCATGCGCATGGGTTAATACTATTCCTAAAAAATCTTTTCTATTTTGATATACAAAATCTAAATCAGGTGCAAGCATATCAACACCAGGAAAATCTTCCTTATTTGCGAAACCAGCCCCTAAATCAATTATAATCCATTTCCCATTATAGTGGTAAAGATTAACATTCATGCCAATTTCGTTTGATCCCCCAAGGGGAAGAAAAGCAAATTCCGACTTCGCTATTTTACGCGTCATATTATTTATTATTAAGTTTTTTATAAATTATGTTTAGGCCTTCTAGTGTAAGGTTTTCTGAGATTTTATCAATAAGTTTACTAGAAGAAAAGAATGATGCCAAACCACCAGTTGTTATTACAAGCGCTTTATCATCTTTCAATTCAGCTTTTATTTGCATTATTGTGTATTCTATCAACCCCAAATAACCAAAATACACACCTGACTGCATCGCCGATTTAGTATCTTTACCAATAACATTTTTTGGCTTTGATATTGATATTTTAGGTAGTTTTGATGTAGCTTTCTGCAATGCTTCAATTGATAGGTTAACCCCCGGAGATATAACTCCACCAATATATGAACCTAATTTATCAACTATATCAAATGTGGTTGCAGTGCCAAAATCTAAAATTATAATATTTTGATTTTTGTGCTTTTCGCTTGCAGAAATTGCATTAACTAAACGATCTGAACCAACTTCTTCAGGTTTATTTAGATCAATTTTAATTCCTAATTTATCAATATTATCTTCAATAAAAATTGGGGTTAGTTTTAAATATTTTTTGCAATATTCTGTGAATTCATATTTTGCATTTGGTACCACCGAAGAAACTATAACGGAGTTTAGATCTGTATAGTTAACCTTAGAGTGTTCCAGACAACTGTTTAAATGCGAATGATATTCGTCTTTAGTTCTACCAATTCTAGTTTCTATCCTAAAAGAAGATGATAGCTTATCTTGCGAATCGAAAACTCCGAAAGCAATATTAGTATTGCCAATATCAACAGTTAAAATCATATTATTTAAAATATATCAATTTAGGATCGCCAGAGGACTTGATAAGGAAAATTTTACCGCTAACAACTATTGGCTGATGTATAACACCTGAAGGTATACCCGTTTTACTAGCCAAATTTCCATTTTCAGGGTAATAAGCTCTCAAATATTTTTGGTTATCCGCTATATAAAGCAAGCCATTTGCCATAACAGCGCCAGAAAATAAAATTTTCTCATCATCAATTTCTTCAGGATTATCTAAGTCCACTTGCCAAGCAAGTTTTCCAGTTGAAGCTGAGAATGAAAGAAGTTGACCATATTTAGTGACTGCAAAAATTGAATCCGACACAGCCCAAAGTGGCTTATTAATTTGATAGCCATCAAACTCGAATAAAGTATTTCCTGTTGCGTAGTCTAGCGCAACAACACGGCCACTGCTAGTTACAACAAACACCCTCCCCTTATGAAGTAGGGGACTGAAACCAATATCATTGATTGATGGGTTTAAAACTGTAATCACATTTGGAGAAGTAATAGTGCTCCAAACTTCTTTACCATTCTCTAGATTAAGCTGATACACTTCACCAGATGAGTAAGTTAAAACAATTTTACCTTTATGTATTAGCGGAGCAGGACTGGTTGAAAGCTTTGACTTTTCTGCTAACCCCTCATGAACCCAATCTGTTTTACCATTACTTGCATTAAGTGCATAAGTTTTATTTTCAGATGTAGTTACAACAACTTTGCCAGAATGCGCAACGGGAGCGGACCTAATAGGAATATGAAGTTCACGCTTCCATAAAACTTCGCCATCTTTGGAGTTCATAGCAAAAACATTACCACGCTTTGTAGAAGCGAATATTACGCCAGAGCTATAGCAAATATTACCACCTAGAAAAGTTTCACTCTCATAAAAAACATTAGTTAGAGTTCTAAACACACCGTGCTTTTCCTGTGATAAATTATCTTGCTCAATTATTGTCTGCCAAATTATTTCCTCTGGGTTACTAATTGTTCTTGCCTGAATTTCACCCTGACCACCAATTGTAAATATAAACCCCCCACCAGCAACTGGAGTTGAGGTAATATTAAGGCCTCTCTTAGGCTCTTTACCGATATCAATTGATTCAAAACTTAAATCATTATTTTTTGTTAGCTCAATATTTTCCGCTGGAAAATAACCATTTCTAAGCCACAGATTATTTTCAACTGGCTTAGGCAAACGCGATAAAAAACTTTCTACGAATTGATCTTTCTCCCCCTTATCCATAAGGTCAACTAGCTCAGAAGGCTTGGAAGCTCTATTATTGCCAAAATCCACTTTATCTTTGGAGCCGAAACATGCTGACAATAAAAATACTGTTACTACCGCAAATATCTTATTAATATTATTCATTGCTTTTACTATCTATAATCTTAATAAAATTTCTTGATCTATCAGTGAAGCTTGGTGGAACATCAGTTATAACTGCAAGCTCTTTTAATAACTCTTTTGCTTCAATATTTTTTCCTATTTTATGCAAGAATATGGCGTGAGATTGCTTAGCTGTTAAGTCAAATGAGTCTTTCACTGTGTAAAATTCTTTAAATTCATTATCAATTTCAGCTTTTTCTTTATCTGATAAACCTTCTTTATTTGAGCGCAAAACTAAAGCTGAAAGCTTTGCATAATCTTGAAGTAATTTATCTGGGCCATCAATTTTATCGATGTTTTCTAGAGTTTGAATGGATTCATCAATCTTACCTTTACTTTTTTGAATTCCAGCTTTTGAGAATGATGCCAAAACTTTGAATCCTGCATGATCAGAAGCTAAAATTTCATCATATGCTTCCATTTTATTATTTTCGAATGCTTCGTAATATACTTTACCCTGTTCAACTGATTTATTATATTGGTAGCTTTTAATTATTTTATAAGATGCTGTTATCGCAATAATTATCCCACATAAAATTAAAATTTTAAAACCGTGAATGGTAATTAAGCGTTCATATTTTTCTTGTTTAATATCTTCTTTTATCTCGTCTAAAATATCTGCCATAATCTATATTTATATTTATTATAAAATTTCTTTTAATGTATCTAACAAAATATTGTTTTCATTTTCTAAACCAATAGAAAATCTTATGCAAGAAGGAAGGCCATAAGCCGACATCATTCTACCTGTAATACCACGTTTTCTTAAGGATAAGTCTACCATTTCAGCTTTTTCTTTTGAGTCAAAATCAACCAATATAAAATTGGCTATTGAAGGATATGGCTTCAAGCCTAATGACTGAAATTCATCCTCCATATAAGAAAGAGCTTTTGTATTGTGATCAACAGATTTTATAATAAATGATTTATCTTCCAAGGATGCAATTCCAGCAAGTTGAGCTAAGCCACTAACATTAAAAGGACCGCGAACTCGATTTAATATATCAATTATTTGCTCGCTACCATATGCCCAACCAAGCCTTAAATTGGGAATCCCATAGGCTTTTGAAAATGTTCTCAGTACCACAACATTATCATATTGATCAGCAAAGCTTATGTGATCTGGATAATCAGAAAATGCAGCTGCATATTCATGGTAAGCAGAGTCTAAAACTATCACTACATCACTTGGAATTGAAGAAACAAGCGTTTCAATTTCTTCCTGATTAATATAACTACCAGTTGGGTTATTGGGGTTTGCAATAAATATTATTTTTGTATTTTCATTAACGAGCGCAATAAAAGAATCAATGTCAGCTCTTAAGGATTTTTCTTTAGCCTGAATAGGTTTTGCGCCAACTGATTTTGCGGCTATTGGGTACATTAAAAAGCCATGCTCAGAGTAAAGAACCTCACTATTTTCTCCAGCTGCGAAAGCCATGCAAAGCATAGTTATAATTTCATCTGAACCAGCTCCAAATATAATTTTCTGCTCATCTAGCCCAGTTTGTAATGATATTTTTTTTCTTAACTCAGTACAATTACCATCAGGGTATCTATGAAGAGACTCCAATCTTTCACTTAAAACCTTCTTAACATTATCTGAACAACCAAACGGGTTCTCGTTAGAAGATAATTTTATAGATTGAAGGGATTTAAATGCAGATGTTTCCCCAGGTTTATATGGGGTTATCTCCATTATTCTTTTGAATGCAGATTTGATAGTTTTTTTCATGAGCTACTTAATAGCACATGAAAAAGATTTTACATTATTTTTTAGCAAATTTTGAAGAAATTTAACCTAGATAAGGTCATTATCTACGTTGTATAGCTCACCGTTACCACTTAACATATTGTTAAAGTCATTAATAGAACCACTATCAAAGATTATATCGTTCATACTTGGAGGTAAATCACCGAAGTCAAAACTATCAACATTTAAGCTATTTTCATCCATATTACCTGCATCACCGTCACCATCACCGTCACCATCATCGTCACCCGCTCCACCTTCATCACCAGATAAGTCATCTAATCTTCCTAGAAGGTCTATAGCAGTATTTAAGTAACCTATAGTTTCATCTACACCTGAAATGGTTTCGTCAATTACTGATAAAAATTCTGAATCAATTTCATTGTAAATATCAGCTAATAAGCCATCAATTTCACCATTAGCCATTCCTAATGCATTATTGATTGCTGTGTGATAGCCCGAGTTTATCTCACTTTCAAGCTCTTGAAGTGTAGTTATTCTACCAGCTTCAATCTCAGATGCCATCGTATTAACAAAGCTATTAAATTCAGCTTCAACATTATTAATGGTATTAGCAAATATCAATTCAAACTGATCTTCAATTTTTTGCTCAATAAGGTCAAACACTATATCAATTTTATCAAGAGCTGATTCTATTAGTCCATCAAATGCACCAATAACTTGCTCACCTAAATCTCTAATAATATTATCAAGTGCTTGATTTATACCTTCACCGATAGGACCAATACCAAATAAATTTATATTTACGGTATCCGCGATACTATCTGTTAGATCTCTGATATAGCTTGCAACGTCCTGTTTAATTGGCTCTTTCTGCTCATCTATTCTTTCATTTATTCTAGTCTTAGCTTCTTCTATAGCTGGATCAAACACACCCGCAATCTCGCCTTTTTTCTCATCAAAAAATTCATTAAAAATTGACCTGAATGAGTTTGCTGCTTCAATAGGGTCATCTACAACACCATCTGTAAAACCGTTTATATTATCTAGTCTATCAGAAATTCTGTCAATTAAGCCGTTGCCTTCTTCACCACCAGAGCCGATATCATGAAGCCTATCATCAATACCTTGTTTTATATCTCTTGTTACATCAGAAGTTGCGTTTTCAATTCTTGTTTTAATTTCACTAACAGGTTCAACATAATATTCATGTATAAGGTCTCTACCTTCTTGCAATCCGTCACGAATTTCAATTAAGAAATCCATAATATCACCTGCTCTTCCACCTATTATAGCGCCAAGTCCAGCACCTACCCCATCTACTATTCTATCAATTAAACCATCTCTAATTGCCCCGCCAATATTTTCAAAAAAGTTATCAAATCCATTTTCAATATCATCAAAACTAATATCACCGATATCACCTATTAGATCACTAATACCTCCAATCGCATCACTAATTCCATCGGCAATTTCACCAATATTGTCAATTGCGTCACGAACATTACCTATGGCGCTAATCAGATCGCCTAAAGCACCTAAATTCCCATTTTTTATTTGATTAATTGCACCAGCAATCTCCCCTATTGAACCGATTCCACCGATTGTCTCACCAATATCTTCAATTAAATCTTGGAAACCACCATCAAAATTGTCTATAATAGATTTAAAACTATCAACAGTTCCACCAATTAGCTCAGCTGTCTCACCGATTAACTGAACAGTATCTTTTACATCTCTAACTAATCCAATGGTACTATCGTAGATATTCATGAACTCATCTGGAATAAACCCAGTAAAGTCATCTGGTAAACCAAAAAATTCTTTTATATCGTCAAATCCAGAATCATCACCTTCACCAACTCCACCACCAGCATTTCCACCAGTACCGCCACCGCCACCAGCTCCACCAGTACCGCCGCCAGTTCCTCCAGTGCCGCCACCAGTTCCACCAGTGCCGCCTCCAGTTTCGTCACCTTCAACTTCACCTATTATTATAGGTATTCCCACTTCAACTTCACCACCAAGAGCTTTTATTGGTGTATCAAAGCTAAATTCATCAAACTCAGATTCCAAAGATTGAATTTCTAGCTTATTAAAAGTAATGTCTGAATTATTTTTTGAATCAGTAGAGACAGGGCTTGAATCAACCGCAAGATTAGCTTCACCTGTTAGTTTAGCTTTAATTTCATTTAATTGATCGTTCCAAGGATTATCATTTTTTAAATTTCTTACTTCTTCTGTAGTTTTGTTTGTAAGGTTTGCATAATCTTGAACTAACTCACTATATAACGCTTCAAATCCTTGCTTAGAATCACCTTCCAAAAGTGATTGGCTAGCTACATTTTGTAGTAATTTATTTGATTTTGTTAAACCTGACATAATATCTCATCTCTCTAATGTGGCCCTAATTAACTAACTAGCTAACTAAAATTATCTTTTCCCACCCTTTTAAATTAACCTTTTATTAACACATTGTCAACAACTTTATTAAATATTAGTTAATTTAGTTGATAAATTATTAATAAATTTAAATTATATTTTATCTTTCCCGTTTTTGAGCAGAAAAATTTATAGACAGAAGTTATTTATTAATTATAAATGCAATGCTTTTAGAGTTTACTCAAAAAGTTATTTAATGTGTGGTCTGATAGCTCAGTTGGTAGAGCAAAGGACTGAAAATCCTTGTGTCGGCGGTTCGAGTCCGCCTCGGACCACCATTAACCCTCGCTCTTCAGCATTTTTATTGCAACTATATATAGACCCCAAATAGCGACCTAAAAATTATACGCTTAACTTCAAAAACTTAGTTGAGCTTATTATCGTGATTATGTATTTAGCCAAAAATCAGACATATATTTACAAAAAATAATTAAGATAATCATCTAATTTCACGCGAAAGTTACTTTTTACTCAACATAAATAGCAAATTAATAGTAGAAAATTTTAAAGATTGGCTCAAATAAATATATTCCATTAACCTTTTGTTAACCTTTTTCTGTTATAATACGCATTCAATCTAGAATCTAATTTCTTATACTATACGCGCATCTGCACGTTCTTAAAATTTCAGAACAAGTGCCACCATTTTGGTGAGTAATGTTCCGTATAAGAAAATTCATATATAAATTGTTATGAAAGGCTTAAGATCCCTGCACTTTGACGTGCATACCGAGTTTCTTGCCCAAATGGCAGAAAACTCACCGATACCAGTTACCCCCATAAGCGACTATGGAGTCGCTATGGGAGCAATTAGAAATCCATCAGATGCAAAAATGCATCTGATAATTACGGAGTTCAACTCCTAGGCAAAGCCCTCGACCAGTTAAATCTGGAAGAGGCAATCTCCCTACTAAGGGAAGGAGATTTAGATGAAGAACTTTGGGAGGATGTCCTCCCACAGATATTGGCGAGCAAACAAGTGGAAACAAAAAATTGGGACAAGTTCCCATATTTTTATTTTTTGACAAAAAGCCCTCAGCAAGCGAGGGTCGCGCTAGCTGCCACCAAATACAAGGGCAAGCCCTTGAGCTGGTGGTTGTTTAATGTTTGTCAAGGAGAGATCTTTGACAAGCAAGGGTTTACGCCAATTCGTTGGCGGGCACTTCTATCGAACCTTACGCGACGATAGAGTGCTATAGAATACCCTGCGGCTAAGTAACGTAAAGCAGCGATTACTTAGTTAGAGCAGGTTAAAAAAGCTTATAGTTCCTTCGGGAGTTATAGGCTTTTTTGCTTTTTACAACCACGAATTTCCTTAATCAATCACTACTCAAACTTGATTCCCTGCGCGAGTGCGGGTGGGTTTTTGCCGTAATAAGTTGTGGAAGTTTGACGCCTCATATATATTTTCCAAGAGTCTGAGCCTGATTCACGACCGCCACCAGTTTCCTTCTCACCACCAAAAGCGCCACCAATTTCTGCGCCACTTGTACCAATATTCACATTTGCAATGCCACAATCCGAATATTTTTTAAATATTTCAGCTTCAAATATCTCTGATGTGAATATTGCAGAAGACAAACCTTGCGGCACATCATTTTGCATTTCAATCGCTTCACATAAATTTTTATATTTCATAACATATAAAATTGGGG